>NZ_JBISWL010000155.1:0-63550 GCF_044462265.1 Kocuria rhizosphaerae | reverse complement strand
TGGGGTTCTCCGCAAATCGTGGACACGGTGCTAAGCGGCTTGGAGCCGCGTTTCGGTGGCCTGCGTGCTGGCGGCCCGCAGGGCGTGCTCGTGTTCGACCGGGGTGGTGTAGCCCAGCGCGGAGTGCAGCCGGCGACGGTTGTAGACGACCTCGATCCAGCGGGCGACCTCACGGCGGGCCTGGTCCCGCGTGGGCCAGGTACGCCGGTCGTAGAACTCGGTCTTGAGCGTGGACCAGAACGACTCGGCCATCGCGTTGTCCCAGCACACCCCGGTGCGGCCCATCGACTGGCGCACGTCCAGCTGCTGGCACACCTGGTGCAGCTGGGCGGAGGTGTACTGACAGCCCCGGTCGGCGTGGAACACCACACCGGCCGGCACACCCCCGCGCAGGGTGTGGGCCATCCGCACGGCGCGTTCGACCAGGTCGGTGGACTGCACGGTGTCCATCGCCCAGCCCAGCACCCTTCGTGAGCACCCGTCACGGACCACGCACAGGTACAGCCACCCTTCACCGGTGCGCAGATAGGTGATGTCCGAGATCCACACCGCGTCCAGGCTCCCAGTGTCGAAGGCGCCTTCCACCCGGTCCGGGATCGAGTGCGTGGCCGTGCCGGGGATCGTGGTCACCGGGGCCCACTTGCGGGGACTGATCCCTTCGATCCCTTGCCGGCGCATCGCGGCGGCCACGGTCTTCTGGTTCACCACCAGCCCGCCCCGGGCCAGGGCGGCGGTGATCCGCGGCGCCCCGTCCACCCCGTCGGAATGCTCGTGGGCGGTGCGCACGGCCTGATCGACCTGGGCCCGCCGGATGGCCTGCGGGCCCGGCCCCGCCGCGCACCGGGCCGCCCAGGCGTAGTAGCCCGAGCGGGAGACCCCCAGCAGCCGGGCCATGCGGGTGATCTCGAAGTCGGCCTTCTCCGCGTCCATCAGCTCAAACCGTTCTTGCGGTGTTGCTTCGACGCGAAGAAGGCTGCTGCTTTTCCCAGGAACTCGTTGTCCAGCTTCAGCTCGGAGACCTCGCGGCGCAACCGGTCCAGCTCGGCCCGCTCATCGACCGTCAACGGCTCCTGCGCCCCGGTGGCCCCGGTGCGCTCACGCTCGGCTTTCACC
The DNA here is from genome assembly GCF_044462265.1 of Kocuria rhizosphaerae. Taxonomy (NCBI): domain Bacteria; kingdom Bacillati; phylum Actinomycetota; class Actinomycetes; order Micrococcales; family Micrococcaceae; genus Kocuria; species Kocuria rhizosphaerae. The sequence continues at coordinate 62,437 of NZ_JBISWL010000155.1, read as the reverse complement.
CACCGGCCCAGCAGCTGCTCCCCGATGCCGAGCTCCCGAGCGACCTCGGCGATCGAGCGTCCAGTATCGATCACCAGCCGGGCCGCCTCGATGCGGTACTCCGGGGTGTACTTCTTCCTCTGTCCCACGCGGACATCCTCTCTGGCAGGAACGAATCCCGCCATCTCGGTGTCCACGAAAAGAGGCTAACCCCACGGCTTGGGGGGTCGGAGGTGGTGGGGGTTGTGGGGTGGGGGGTCGGAGGTGATGGGCGGGTGCGGGGTGGGGAGTCGGCCCCGGGGCGGGCGCTGGGGCCCGGGCCCGGGGCGGCCGATACGATGGGCCGGTGACAGCATCCACCGTGCCAGAGCCCCCCGCCCTCCCGCTGCTCGGGCCCGCGGAGATCCGCGCGCTGGCGGGCCGGCTGGGCATCCGCCCGACCAAGACGCTCGGGCAGAACTTCGTGATCGACCCCAACACGATCCGCCGGATCGTGGCCGCGGCGCGGCTGGGCGAGGCCGAGACGGTGCTGGAGGTGGGGCCGGGGCTGGGCTCGCTCACGCTGGGGCTGCTGGACGCGGCCGAACAGGTGGTGGCCGTGGAGATCGACCCGCCCCTGGCCGCGCAGCTGCCGCACACGGTGGAGCGCTACCGTCCGGGGCGGGCGGACCGGCTGACCGTGCTGCAGGAGGACGCCCTACGCGTGCAGGAGCTGCCGCTGGAGCCCACGGCGCTCGTGGCGAACCTGCCCTACAACGTGGCCGTGCCGGTGCTGCTGCACCTGCTGGCCCGCTTCCCCTCGATCCGGCACGGGCTGGTGATGGTCCAGGAGGAGGTCGCGGACCGGCTGGCCGCGGCGCCGGGGACGAAGGTCTACGGGGTGCCCTCGGTCAAGGCCGCGTGGTACGCCGAGGTCACCAAGGCCGGCACGATCGGCAAGAACGTGTTCTGGCCGGCCCCGCAGATCGCCTCGGGGCTGGTGCGGTTCGTGCGCCGTGCGGAGCCCGTGGCGGACGTGGACCGGGCGCTGCTCTTCGGCGCGGTCGACGCGGCGTTCGCGCAGCGGCGCAAGACCCTGCGGGCGTCCCTCGCCGGGTGGGCGGGCTCGGCCGCGGCAGCGGGCGAGATCCTGGCGACCGCGGGCGTCGACCCGGGGGAGCGGGGCGAGAAGCTGGACGTCCACGCGTTCGCGCGGATCGCCCGGGCCGGCGCCGACGCCGGCGTGACGGCGGGGGTGCGCGGGGGATGACCACGATGATGCTCGCGGAGCGCGCCGAGGCGCCGGGGAAGGTCAACCTCTTCTTCGCCGTGGGCCCGCCCCGCCCGGACGGCTACCACGACGTCGCGAGCCTCTACTGCGCCGTGGGCGCCGTCGAGGCCGTGACCGCGACCCTGACCCGGGGCAGCGGCGTCTCCGTGGGGGTGGCGGTGGTCCCGGGGTCGCTCGTGGCCCAGCAGCAGGAGCTCGGGACGTTCTCGCTCGACGCCGTGCCCTCGGACGCCTCCAACCTCGCGGCGCGGGCGGCGCACGCGGTGCTCGAGCACTTCCCGCCGCTGGTCGGCGGCCTGCACCTGCAGATCGACAAGGCGGTGCCCGTGGCCGGCGGGATGGGCGGGGGATCGGCCGACGCCGCGGCGGCGCTGGCCGCCGTGAACCGCCTCGCCGCCCGCGTCTCGGGGCGACCGGCGCTCGACGACGACGCCCTGCTGCGCCTGGCCGCCGCTCTCGGCGCGGACGTGCCCTTCGCGCTGACGGGCGGTGCGGCGGTGGGCACCGGCACGGGCGCACGGCTGCGGCCGGTGCCGGTGGGGACGCCGCTGCACCTGGTGCTCGTGGCGGGCGGGGCCGGGCTCTCCACCCCGGCCGTCTACGCGGAGCTGGACCGGCTGCGGGCGGAACGCACGGTGCCCGAGCCGCGGCTGCCGGAGGGGCTGGAGGAGGTCCTCGCGGGCGGCACGGCGCACGAGCTCGCGCCGCTGCTGGCCAACGACCTCCAGGCGGCGGCGCTCTCGCTCGTCCCGCGGCTCGGACCCCTGCCGGCCCCGGACGCCGCGGCGGGCACGCTGGCGAGCTTCGTGTCGGGCTCCGGTCCCACGGTGGCCCACCTCGTGGCGGACGGCTCCTCGGCCGAGCGGATCGCGCAACGGCTCAGGGACCAGGGGGCGGCCGCTCTCGCGGTCGTGGCCCCCTGGCCCCTGGCTTCCGGCCGCCGGCCCCTGGATCTGACCTGACCTCCCGGGTTCAGGCGGCGCCGGCGGACGCCTCGGTGCGCTGGCGCCGCCACGGGCGCCGCGAGACCGGCATCAGCTCACGGGGACCCGCTCGTGGTCCAGGAGGTTCAGCAGGTAGGAGCCGTAGCCGCTCTTGACGAGGGCCTCGGCGCGCACGCGCAGCTCGGCGTCGCCGAGCAGGCCCATGCGCCAGGCCACCTCCTCGGGGCAGCCGATGGACAGCCCCTGGCGGGCCTGGACCGTGCGCACGAACGCGCTCGCGTCGGCCAGGGAGTCGAAGGTCCCGGTGTCCAGCCACGCGGTGCCCCGGTCCAGGAGCTCCACGTGCAGCTGCCCGCGCTCGAGGTAGATCCGATTGAGGTCGGTGATCTCGAGCTCCCCGCGCGCGGAGGGCGCGAGCCCGCGGGCCAGCTCCACCACGGAGTTGTCGTAGAAGTACAGCCCGGGGATCGCGTACGGGCTCCGGGGCCGCTCCGGCTTCTCCTCGATGGACACGGCGCGGCGGTCGTCGTCGAACTCCACGACGCCGTAGGCCGTGGGGTCGGCCACGCGGTAGCCGAACACGGCCGCCCCGGAGATGTCCTGGAAGCGGCGCAGCCGCGTGCCCAGGCCGGGGCCGTAGAAGATGTTGTCGCCCAGCACGAGGCACACGGGCTCGTCGCCGATGTGCTCGGCGCCCAGCACGAAGGCCTGGGCCAGACCGTCCGGAGACGGCTGCACCCGGTAGCTGATGGACACCCCGAAGCGGGTGCCGTCCCCGAGCAGGCGCCGGAACTGCGGGCCGTCCTCGGGCGTGGTGATCACCAGGATGTCCCGGATCCCCGCCAGCAGGAGCGTGGAGAGCGGGTAGTAGATCATCGGCTTGTCGTAGACGGGCACGAGCTGCTTGCTGATGCCCTGTGTGATGGGGTGCAGGCGGCTGCCCGTGCCGCCCGCCAGAATGATGCCGCGCATGGTCCTCTCCCTTCGCCTGCAATTCACTATAGTGATGCCCTCTCCCCGTGGCGGCCATCCAGCTGCTCCGCGCACAAAAGGGGACATAAAAGATGCAGATTCGTCGAATTGCGACTGCTAACGTCCTGATCAAGAGCTGACGCCCGGTCGCGGACCGGCGCCGGCGGTCCCGGGGGAGGGGTTCCCCGGGCCACCACAGGGGGAATCCGGCGGGACGGGAACCGCAGCGGACGACGACCGGCCACGGGGGTGGCACGCGTCGTCCGCGGTGTCCCGGCCGGAGCACAACGATCGGGGGATCGCCATGAACTGCACGTCGTCGCCAGGAGGCACCCGGCCGGGGAACAGGGCCCTGGTGCGCCCTCCGTCTCCGCTGCGCCGGTTCGGGACGGGGGGACTGGCCCTCGTGCTGGCCGCCTCGCTGTACGGCTGCTCGAGCGGGGAGCCGGGGGACCCGTCGGAGCCGGCGGCCTCGACCGCCTCGGCCGAGCAGGACGGCCCGGCGCAGGCGGACAGCGGGGAGGACACCGGCAACGGCCGTGCCGGCGAGGGGCCGGGATCCGGCAAGGACGCCGCCGGCGAGGACAGCACCGGCAAGGACCCCGCCGCCGGGGACGCCGGCAAGGACACCGGCAAGGACGCCGCCGCGAAGGACCGGGTCGCGCCGCCGGCCGAGCCCGGCCGGCCGGCGGTCGTCGAGGACACCGGCACCGGGGAGGAGCGGCGCGCGACCGTGAAGACCGTGGCGCTGGACAAGCCCGCCCGGCCCGCCGAGGGCCTCGAGATCACGGTCTCCTCCACGAAGCCCGTCGACGCCGAGGGCATGGGCCCGGGCGGCGTGAGCGGGCCCGCGATCGCCGTCGTCGTGACGGTGCGCAACACCACCGACGCGGCGGTGTCGACGCTGGGGAGCACCGTCACCGTGGCGTACGGCCGCGACAAGGTCCCCGCCTCGCCCTCGCGCCAGCCGGGCGACGACCCGCTGCCGCGCGAGGTGGCCCCCGGCAAGACCGTCTCGGGCACCTACACGTTCCTCGTCCCCGAGGACCAGCGGGACGACGTCGTGGTCACGGCGTCCTACCGCGCCACCGACCCGGCCGCGGTCTTCGCCGGCCCGGCCCGCGGGGACGGGGCGGACCGATGAGCCCCCGCCCGCAGCACCGCTCCAGCTCTCCACGCCACGACCTCGGAGGTCATCCCATGAAACGCATCCTTGTTCCCACCTGCGGCCTGCTCCTGGTCGTGGGGACGCTGGCCCCCGTCCCGGCGTTCGCCGACTCGGCACCGGCGGACCCCTCGGACCCGCGCACGCCCACCACGGTGACGGCGGACGCCCTGCCCACCGTGCAGGTCAACGGCATCGTGTGGGACCAGGCCGTGATCGGCAACACCGTCTACGCGGTGGGCGAGTTCACGTCGGCCCGCCCCGCGGGGGCCGCGGCCGGGCAGCAGGAGACCCCGCGGGCCAACATCCTGGCCTACCGGCTCGACACCGGTGAGCTGATCAAGGAGTTCGCGCCCACGGCCAACGGCGTCGTGAAGGCGGTCGAGGCCAGCCCGGACGGCAAGAAGCTCTACCTCGGCGGCTCGTTCACCACCGTCAACGGGGAGACACGCAACCGGATCGCGGCCGTGAACCCCACGACGGGCGCCGTGGACGCCGGCTTCCGGCCGTCCCCGGACTCCCGCGTCAACGCGATCGTGACGGACGGCAAGACCGTCTACTTCGGCGGCTGGTTCAGCGCCGTCGGCAACCAGCCGCGCGGCCGGCTCGCCGCGGTCGACGCCACGACCGGGGAGCTGCGCAACTGGACGCCCGTGGCCGACGACATCGTGGAGGCGCTCGTCCTGTCCCCGGACGGGAAGAAGATCGTGGCCGGGGGCATGTTCGAGAGCCTCAACGGCTCCGACGATCCCGGCATGGGCATGGGCGCCCTGTCCACGGCCGACGGCACCCTGCTGCCGTGGAAGGTGGGCTCCACGGTGCGCAACGGCGTGGGCGACGGCGGCATCTCGGCGCTGAGCACCGACGGCACGCACGTCTACGGCACGGGGTGGACCTGGCTGCGGAACTCGAACCTCGAGGGCACGTTCAAGGCCACGTGGACGGACGGGTCCATCGCGTGGCTCCAGGACTGCCACGGCGACTCCTACGACGTCGCCCCGCACGCCGGGGCGGTCTACGTGGGCACCCACGCCCACAACTGCGAGTCCCTGGGGGAGTTCACCGACACCAACCCGCGCACGTTCTACCGCGGCGTGGCCTTCAGCGAGGCGACCACCGGGGTGCTCGGCAGCACCTACGACAAGTACTTCGACTTCTCCGGCAACCCGGCGCCGTCGATGCTCAATTGGTACCCCGACCTCGAGGCCGGCTCCTACACCGGCCAGTACCAGGCGGCGTGGACGGTCGAGGCGGCGGGCGACTACGTGCTCATGGGCGGGGAGTTCCCACGGGTCAACGGCAAGGGCCAGCAGGGCCTGGTCCGCTTCACCACCCGGGCCAAGGCGCCCAACGCCGTGGGCCCCCGTCCCGGCGGGGCCGAGATGGGCCTCACCGCGTCCTCGCACAGCGGCGGCACGGTCAGCCTCACCTGGACGGCCGCGTCCGACCAGGACAACCAGAACCTCACCTACCGCGTGGTCCGGGACGGCAACACGGCCCAGCCGGTCGGCGAGGTCAAGGGCCGGCACCGGTTCTTCAACCGCGCCCGCATGGGCTACACCGACCTCACCGCGCAGGCCGGCAAGCAGCACAGCTACCAGGTCGTGGCCGTGGACCCGACCGGGCGCACCGTCGCCTCGTCCCCGGTGCAGGTCACCACGGCGGGAGGCTCCGCGCCGACCGGGTTCACCCGCTCCGTGCTCCAGGACACCCCGACCCACTACTGGCGGATGGGCTCCCTGACCGCCGGGCTGCAGGACGTCGCCGGCGGCGCGCCGCTGGCGCCGGACGGCCGGGTCTCCGGCCCGGTGCCCGGAACGGTGGCCGGCTCGGCGGAGGCCACGAGCTTCGCGGGCCCCAGCCTCACCCAGTCGGGCGGGTTCGCCGTGACGAAACAGATCGAGCCCGCGCCGCAGTCGTTCACCGCCGAGACCTGGATCAAGACCACGACGAAGACCGGCGGGAAGATCCTCGGGTTCTCGAACTCCACGACCCGCACGCAGAGCAAGGTCGACCGGCACCTCTACATGGACACCGCCGGCCGGCTGCACGCCGGGGTCTACCCGGACCGTGCGGAGGTCGCCTCCTCGGCCCAGGCCTACAACGACGGCAAGTGGCACCACGTGGCCATGTCGCTCGGCGACGACGGCCTGACCCTGTACGTCGACGGCACGAAGGTGGCGCAGAACACCGAGGCCACGAGGGCCGAGTACTACAGCGGGTACTGGCACCTCGGCGGCGGCAGCCTCCGGAACTGGCCGAACGCCCCGCTCGTCACGGACTTCACCGGCCACGTGGACGACACCGTGGTCTACGGCACGGCGCTGCCCGCGGACCGGATCCGGGCGCACTACACCGCGGCCGGCTCCACGCAGACCGAGCCGGTGCCGCCCACCGCGTCCTTCACCGCCACGGCCACGGACCTCACGGCGGCGTTCGACGCGAGCGGCTCCACGCCCGGCGACGCCGCCCTGGAGTCCTGGACCTGGAAGTTCGGGGACGGGGCCACCGGCACGGGGAACAAGACCACGCACGACTACGCGAAGGCCGGCACCTACACGGTCGAGCTCACCGTGAAGGACGCCGACGGCCGGAGCGCGACGACGTCGCGCTCCGTGACCGTCACCGCCCCCGAGCCGGACCCGGACCCCGGTGACCCGGCCGAGCCCCGGGTGCTCGTGGACGACGCGTTCGACCGCACGGGCAGCGGCTTCGGCTCCCCGGGCGCGGGGATGACCTGGAGCCCGTGGAGCTCCAAGGCGACGCTGTCCACGGCCGACGGCTCCGGGCGGATGGCCTGGTCGGCGCCCGGGGCGATGGCCTCGGCACGGCTGATCGGGCTCAGCGCGCGGGACTCGGACGTGCGCACGAAGGTGCGGTTCGCCGACGCTCCCAACGGCGGCGGAGGCTGGTTCTCCGTGCAGTCCCGGCGCTCGGGCAGCGACTACTACGCCGCGACCCTGCGGGCCCGCACGGGCGGGGCGGCGTCGCTGGCGCTGGTCCGGTCCGGCGGGGGCCAGGAGGTGACGCTCGGCACCGCGACGCTCGCGGACCTGCCGGTGGGCAAGGACCAGGAGCTCAACATCCGCTTCGAGACGGTCTCGGCCGCGGGCGGGTCCGGCAGCACGCTGCGGGCGAAGGCCTGGCCGACCGGGACGGCGGAGCCGGAGCAGTGGCAGGTCGTGGCCGAGGACACGACCGCCGGCCTGCAGCGCGAGGGACTGTTCGAGCTCGGCTACTACGTCTCGGGCAGCGCGACCAACGCACCGGGGAACCTGCACGTCAACCACTTCACGGCCGCCGAGCCGGGTGCGTCACCCGCGCCCGAGCCCGAGCCCGAGCCCGAACCCGAACCGGAGCCCGAGCCGGATCCGGCCGAGCCGGCCGTGCTCCTGGACGACGCCTTCGACCGCACGGGTGCCGGTTTCGGGTCCCCCGCCGAGGGGCTGACCTGGAGCCAGTGGGGCAACAAGGCGACCCTGTCCACGGCGGACGGATCCGGGCGGATGTCCTGGACCGGCGCCGGGGCCGCGGCCTCGTCGCGGCTGTACGGCCTGAGCCGGCTGGACTCGGACGTCCGGACGAAGGTGCGGTTCGCACCGGCGCCCGACGGCGGCGGCGGGTGGTTCTCGGTGCAGTCCCGCCGTTCCGGTGGGGACTACTACGCCGCGACCCTCCGGGCGCGCACCGGCGGGGACGCCCAGCTGAGCCTGGTCCGGGCCCTGGGGAGCAAGGAGGAGGTCCTGGACGTGGTGACGCTGCCGGACCTGCCCGTGGCGGCCGACCGGGAGCTCAACGTCCGGCTGGAGACGGTCACGGCCGGCGCCGGCAGCACGCTGCGGGCGAAGGTCTGGCCCACCGGGACCGCGGAGCCGCAGCAGTGGCAGGTGGTCGCCGAGGACGCGACCGCCGGACTGCAGCGGGCAGGGCTGTTCGAGCTCGGCTACTACGTCTCGGGCAGCGCGACCAATGCACCGGGGACGCTGCACGTGAACCACTTCACGGCACGCGCCGCCGCATCCGGGGCGGCCGGCTGATCCGGCCGGACGCCGCGCGGAGGGGTCCTCCGCCGGACGCCGGGGGTGACCGGCGGAGGACCCCGCACCACATCGCACCATCAGCAACGGCAGGCCGTGGGGACGGCCGACCGGCTCCCGCACCGGGAGCGGCACAGGGGGAGAAGCACCATGACGACGAACACGGGCCGCACCACCGATCCACTGCGGATCGGCATGATCGGGACCCGAGGGGTCCCCGCGGCCTACGGGGGGTTCGAGACGGCGATCGAGGAGATCGGGTCCCGGCTGGCCGCCCGCGGCCACGAGGTGGTCGTGCACTGCCGGCCGGGCAACGCGGCCAAGCTCAGTGGGGACCCGGCCACCTCGGACCCGGACACGCACCTCGGCATGCGCCTGGTGCACCTGCCGGCCGTCCGCGGCAAGGCCGTGGAGACCCTCAGCCACACGACGGCGTCCGGACTGCACCACCTGGTGCGGCCGGACACGGACGTGAACTTCGTGTTCAACCCGGCCAACGCTCCGCTGCTGCCGCTGCTGCGCCGCAGTGGGACCCCGGTGGTCGTCCACGTCGACGGCCTCGACTGGCAGCGGGGCAAGTGGGGGCCCGCAGGGCGCGCCTACTACCGGCGCGCCGAGGCCCTGGCCGTGCGCTGGGCGGACGCCCTGATCGCCGACGCCGTGGGGATCCAGGACTACTACCGCTGCGAGTTCGGCGTCGAGACCACGCTGCTGGCCTACGGGGCTCCCGTCCTCGAGGACACCGGCTGCGCGGCGCTGGGCCGGTGGGACCTGGCCCCCCGCGGCTACCACCTCGTGGTCGCCCGGATGGAGCCGGAGAACCACGTGGAGATGATCGTGGAGGGCTACCACCGCAGCGCCGCGGAGTTGCCGCTCGCGGTCGTGGGCACCGCGCCCTACGCCGCCGAATACATCGACCGGATCCGGCGCACCGCCGAGGCCGACCGGCGCATCCGGCTGCTGGGCGGGGTGTGGGACCAGGACGCGCTCGACCAGCTCTACGCCAACGCCCTGACCTACGTGCACGGGCACTCGGTCGGCGGGACGAACCCGTCCCTGCTGCGCGCGATGGGCGCCGGGGCCTCGACCCTCGCCTACGACGTCGTCTTCAACCGCGAGGTCCTCGGACGGGACGCGGAGTTCTTCCGCGCGGCCGAGGACCTGCCCGCCCTCCTCGCGGCCGCGGAGGCCCACCCCGCCGAGCACCTGCGCCGCGGGCAGCGGTCCGCGGCACGGATCCGGCAGCGCTACGACTGGGACAGGGTGGCCGAGGGCTACGAGCGGCTGGCCCGGCGGGTGGTGGCCGGGGCGACGACCCGAGGCTCCGTCTCCGGCCGGCGCACCGGCCGCGTGTGGGTCTCGGACCCCGCGGTCGCGTGGGAGCCCGGCGGTGCCCCCGCCGGCCGCGGGGGCCCGCTCCGGGTGCCGGTCGTCGAGGAGGTGCGGGTCCCGTGAGCACGCTGACGGACCGGTCGCACCGGCCGACCTACCGCGAGACCGTCGCGCTGCTGGCCGCCGCCCAGAAGGGCCGGGCGGCCGGCTCCCCGGCCTACTCGGTGTTCGTGAACCGGCCCGCGGGGCGGCTGCTGGCCGCGGCCGCCCACCGGGCCGGGCTCGGCCCCGACCAGGTCACGGCGGTCAGCGCGGCGTGCTCGGGCGCCGGGATCCTCGTCCTCGCCCTCGTCCCGCCGACCGCGTGGTCGGGCGTGCTCGTGGCGTTCCTGCTGGCCCTGGGCTACGCCCTCGACTCCGCCGACGGGCAGGTCGCACGCCTGCGCGGCGGCGGCTCCGTGGCGGGGGAGTGGCTGGACCACGTCATCGACTGCCTGAAGATCTCGCTGCTGCACACGGCCGTGCTGCTCGCGGCCGTGCGCTTCTTCGACGTCCCGGCCGTCTGGCTGCTCGTGCCGCTGGGCTTCGCGGTGGCCGACAACGCGCTGTTCTTCGCCCAGATCCTCAACGACTCGCTCAAGCAGATCAAGGGCGCGCCCCTGCGCCGGCCCGGCGCGTTCCGCCCGTGGCGCTCGTTCGTGCTCCTGCCCGTCGACTACGGGGTGCTCTGCCTGAGCTTCCTGCTCCTGGGGTGGACCGGCGCGTTCGTCGTCGTCTACACCCTGCTCTTCGCGGCGACCGCCGGCTTCACGGCACTGGCGCTGCCCAAGTGGTTCCACGACATGAGGAGGCTCGGATGAACGACCGTCCCCGCACCGAGAACACCAGCACCGCCGACAGCACCGGGCGGGCCCCGATCCTCGTGGTGCACCCCAGCTCCGACCTCTACGGCGCCGACCGGATGCTCCTCGAGGCGGTCCGGGAGCTCGTCGTCGTCCACGGCGACGTCGTGGTCGCCGTCCCGGGGCCGGGGCCGCTGGTGCCGCTGCTGCTCGAGGCCGGCGCGCGCGTCGAGCACGTCTCCACCCTCGTGCTGGAGAAGCGCTTCCTGGATCCGCGCCACTGGCCCGCGCTCGTGCACGACACGCTGGCCGGGATCGGCCCGGCGCGGCGGATGCTGCGCCGCCTGCGGCCCCGGGCGGTCTACGTCAGCACGGAGGTGCTGCCCCTGTGGCCCCTGCTGTCGCGGCGGGCGGGGGCGTACTCCGTCGTGCACGTCCACGAGGCCGAGCTCGAGATGCCCGGCTTCATCCGCCTCGGCCTGGCGCTGCCGGTGATGCCGGCCAACCGGGCGCTCGTCAACAGCGAGTGCACGCTGGGCGGGCTCGTGGACTCCGTGCCCCGGCTGGCGCGCAAGTCCACGGTCGTGCTCAACGGCGTGGCCGCCCCGCCGGGAGGGCCCCGCCCCGCCCGGGAGCGGCTCGACGGCGAGCTGCGCATCCTCTACGTGGGGCGGCTCTCGGAGCGCAAGGGCGTCCACCTCCTCGTCGAGGCCCTGCGCCTGCTCGAGGAGCGCGGGGTGCCCGCGGTCCTCGACCTCGTCGGCGACGTGGTGCCCGGCAAGGAGTGGTACGAGCACAGCCTGCGCCGGCTCATCGCCGAGGCCGGGGTCACCGACCGAGTGCGCTTCCGCGGCTTCCACGCCGACGTGTGGCCGTGGATGGAGGCCGCCGACGTCGTCGTCGTCCCGCCCGTCGTGACCGAGGCGTTCGGCAACACCGCCGTCGAGGCGGTGCTCGCGGCCCGCCCCGTGGTGGTCGCCGACCACACGGGCCTGCGGGAGGCGGTGCGGGACTACGGGTGCGTGGTGGGCGTGGACACCCTCGCCCACGACGCCGTGTGGCAGCTCGCCGACGCGTTCGAGCAGGTCCGGGCCGACTGGCCCCGCCTGCGCGCCGCCGCGCTGGCCGACGCCGAGGAGGCGCGGGTCCGGCACGAGCCCCGCGTCTTCGGGCGCAAGGTGGCCCAGGCCGTCGCCGAGCCGTGGCCGGAGGCCCCGTCCGTGCCCCCCGCCCGGGGCCACGCGGCGAAGGAGATTCCGGCATGACCACGGACCGCGCCGTGACGAGGCCGCGCGTGGGCTACGCGGCAGGGGCCTTCGACCTCTTCCACGTGGGCCACCTGAACATCCTGCGCAAGGCCCGCCGGCACTGCGACCACCTGATCGCGGGCGTGGTCTCCGACGAGCTCATCGAGCTGACCAAGGGTCACCGCCCGGTGGTCCCGCTCGCGGAGCGGATGGAGATCGTGGAGCACATCCGCTACGTCGACCGGGTCCACGCCGAGGTGCTCCTCGACAAGCTGGAGACGTGGGAGCAGCTGCGCTTCGACGTCTTCTTCAAGGGCGACGACTGGCGCGGCACCCCGAAGGGGGAGCGGCTCGAGCGGCAGTTCGCGGCGGTGGGCGTGGAGGTCGTGTACTTCCCGTACACGGTCCACACGTCGTCCACGAAGCTGCGCGCCGCCCTGGAGGTGCTCTCGCTGCCGGTGGGCTGAGAGTCAGTGCCGGTTCTCCGGGGGGATCTGCCGTCCGGTGTTCTCACCCGCCCACGGCGGTCGCGGCGGTGGTCCCGGGAACGGCCGTCCCTGCGAGGGCAGCCCCTGAGGCGGTCCCGCCGGCGCGGCGTGCCCGGACCCGGTGTGCCCGCTCTGGTCCCGTTCCGCGCGGCGGCTCGCCCGGGCACGGCGCGCGGCGTCCCAGATCCACACCGCCAGCGCGCCGAGGCCGGACAGCGCCACGAGCAGGGCGACGACGGGACCCAGATAGGGCACGGCCCGCAGCAGCACGTAGACCAGCAGACCGAGGACCAGGGCCAGCACGCGCCGGCCGTATCCCGCCGGGGCCCTGTCCCGCAGCAGGAGCCCGACCGCGGTGTAGCCCACCACGACCGGGGCCAGCAGGGCCACGGCGAGCACCAGGCCGAGCACGAGCACGAGGTCGAGGACCACGCCCGTGGTCACGACCGCGGCGGCCAGCCCCGCGAGGGTCGTCCAGCCCAGGCCGACGGCCAGCAGGATCGATCCGACGAGCACGGCGATGACGGCGACCACCGTTCCGGCGACCGCCAGCGCACCCCACCCGAGGCTGAGCCAGGGCCTGGTGCGCAGAACGCCCGCCGCTCCGGTCATGGTCCGGGGCACCAGCCACAGCGCGAGCATGCCGACCACGAACAGCGTGATGAACAGACGCAGCCCCTCGATCAGGAGCGCGAGCGGGCCCGTGGGGCCGACCGGATCCTCCTCGATCGCGACCTGCTCGTAGGTGACCTCGCCGGCGATCTCGGAGCCCGGGGCGATGGCGGCCTCGGTCCTGGACCGGTAGGACAGGTCCCCCTCCAGTCGCGCCGCGTCGGTCAGGGTCAGACCGGGGTCCACGCGGGGCACGGCCACCTCGGTCATCGGCGCCCACGCAGGGCCGGCCTCGGCCGAGGAGCCCACGTTCGCCTGCACGTTCCCGCCGATCGTGCCGGCCAGGGCGAGGGCCGTGGCGCCGGCCGTCACGTCGCCGTCGACCGTTCCGGCCAGCAGGGCCTGGTAGGCGCCCAGGAGCACGTCGCCCCCGATCTCGGTGCCGGGGCGTGTCTCCAGGCTGTATCCCGCCGTGACCAGGTCGTCGGCCACCCTGGCCTGCTCACCGAGGGAGAGCACCTGACCGGCCACGCGGGCGTCGTCGCCCACGGTGCCCTCGATCACCACGGTCTGGGCGGCCGCCATCAGGTCCCCCTCCACCGTGCCGTTGATCGTCACCGTCCCGGCGGCGGCGAGGAGGTCGCCGCGCACGGTCCCGTCGACCACGACGCTCCCGCCGGTCACGTACAGGTCGTCGTCCACGACCTCGTCCGCCGCCACCACGACGTTCTCCGCACCGCGCACCTGGGCCGCCCCGGCGGCCCCGGCGGTGAGCAGGGTTGCCGTGAGCGCGAGGGCCAGGACGGCCGACAGGCGGAGCAGGAACGGAACGGGCGAGGTGCGAGGCACCGGCAGGGACTCCATGCCGTCGAGTGCACGCCCGGGGCAGCGCGGGTGTCAAGGAAGGGGCCGCGCATGACGGGCCGGCCGCCATGTACCCGAGCGTAGGTCAAGAGGTGATCACGGTTGGGGATCGTTCCTGGTGAGGGGGGAACCGTGGTCCTAGCCTGGGCCTGTCGCGCGGCTCGCGCGCGGCGAACGGGACCGGGGGTGGGTCATGGGAAAACTCGGAGCAGGAGCGGTCACGGCGGCGGTGGTGGTGGCCGGGCCGTTGCCGGCGGCTCTCGCGCACGGGGGCGAGAGTCCAGCGGGGCCGCGGGTGGTCGCGGAGGGCCTGGACAATCCGCGCCAGCTGAGCCTGGACGGCAGGCACAAGTCCCTGGTCGTGGCCGAGGCCGGCCGCGGCGGGACCGAGTGCACCGAGATGGGCTGTGCCGGGCCCACCGGCGCGGTGACGCTCGTGGAGAAGCCGTGGCAGCGCACGCCGGTGGTCTCGACCGTGGCGGAGGGCTTCATCTCCTACGCCGGCCCCGATGGGTCCTTCGCGGTGGGCGCCAACGGCGCGGACGCCACGGACGTGGCCGGCGAGTACATCGTCGCCGGCTACGACCCGGCCGGCCCGTTCATGGAGAACGGCTCGCTGCTCGTGACCTTCGAGCAGGAGCCGGACGTGCGGGCGATCTTCCCCTACGCGGACCTGCAGGCGGCGGAGGCGGAGCTGAATCCGGACGGGGCGCAGATCCACTCCAACCCGTACGCGGTTCTCTTCGTGGACCGGGACCGGCACAACTCCCCGGACGGCTACGCGCTCGTGGCCGATGCCGGGGCGAACGCCGTGTGGAAGATCGAGCCGGACTTCTCCACCGCCACCGAGACCAGCCCGCCGGAGTACGAGATCACCGTGTTCGCGTCCTGGCCCAACACGGCGCTGCCGGACGGCACGGACGATCCCGAGGGGCCCACCGAGTTCGTGCCCACGTCCCTCACGAGCGACGAGCACGGCAACGTGTTCGTGGGCGGTCTCGGCTCCGACCGGCCGGGTGAGGCCTCCGTGGTCCAGTTCTCCCCGGACGGCACCGAGCTGAAGCGGTGGGACGGCTTCACCGCCGTGACGGGCGTGGCCGTGGACGGCGGGCACCTCTACGTCTCGCAGCTGTTCGGCCCGACCCCGCCCATGCCTCCGGGGGAGACCCCGGCGGACGAGGCGCCGCCGGCCGCCGACGGGGCGCCGGGCCAGGTGGTCGTGCTGCACCGGCACGGGCACGGTCATCACCGATGGGCCATCGACGTCCCGCTGCCGGCCGGCCTGGCCGTCAGCAGGCACGGCCGCGTCTACGCCGCGGTGAACAGCGTGGCCCCGGCCGAGGGCATCCCGGCGGGACCCGAGAACCCGTTCGGCGCCATCGGCGGCGGCGCGGTCTGGGAGCTGGACTTCTCCGGCGCCTACCGGCTGGAGAGCCCGCAGTCGTAAGGCTGCGCACGCACCGGAACGACGACGACGGCGGTGGCGCGACCGGGTCGCGCCGCCGCCGTCCCCCGTCGCGGCCCGGACTCCTGTCGCGCTCCCGCAGCAGGCCGACGCCCACCCGAGGTCCCGGCCCGCGGACGGCGGCGCCACCGGCGCGTCGACGTGTCTAGACCAGCTCCTCGGAGAGCGCCAGCCAGCGGGATTCCAGCTCCTCGATCTCGTCCTGGACCGCGCGCAGCCGGGCGTTGACCTCGGCGAGGCCGGTGTAGTCGGACTGGTCGTGCGCGGCCATCTCCCGGTGGATGGTCTCGACCGTCGCGGTGAGCTTCTCCAGCTTCCGCTCGATCGCGCCCACCTCCTTCTGCGCGGCACGGGCCTGGGCGCCGGACATCCTCGGCGCCCCGTGCGCCGTCGTCCCCTTCCCGTCACCCGAGGACGCCCCGGTGGCCGCCAGCGGGTTCGAGGCGCCCGCGGAGCCGGCGGCCGTGCCGGTGCGGGACTGGGAGGCGAGCTCCAGGTACTGCTCCACACCGCGGGGCAGGTGCCGGAACCGGCCGTCGATCACGGCGTACTGCTGGTCGGTCACCCGCTCCAGGAGGTAGCGGTCGTGGGAGACCACCAGCAGCGTGCCGGGCCAGGTGTCGAGCAGGTCCTCCATCGCGGCGAGCATGTCGGTGTCGAGGTCGTTGGACGGCTCGTCGAGGATGAGCACGTTCGGCTCGTCCAGCAGGATCAGCAGCAGCTGCAGCCGCCGCTTCTGCCCGCCGGAGAGGTCCTTCACCGGGGTGGACAGCTGCTCGTTGGTGAAGCCCAGGCGCTCCAGGAGCTGCCCGGGGGTCATCTCCTTGCCGTCGGCCACGTAGGTGGTGCGCTTGGACGCGACCACGTCCGAGACCCGGTCCTCCGCCACGTCCTCGAGCTCCGAGAGCTGCTGGGTCAGCGTGGCGATCCGCACGGTCTTCCCGCGCTTCACGCGCCCGCTCGTGGGCCGCACCGCACCCGTGACCAGGCCCAGCAGCGTGGACTTCCCCGCGCCATTGACGCCCAGGATGCCCGTGCGCTCGCCCGGGGCGATCAGCCACGTCACGTCCCTGAGCACCTCGCGCCTGCCGCCGTCCTCGGTGGGGTAGGAGACGGAGACCTTCTCCAGGTCCACCACGTCCTTGCCCAGCCGGGAGACGGCCAGCTGGGACAGGGCCACGGTGTCGCGCGGCGGCGGGACGTCGTTGATCAGCTGGTTGGCGGCCTCGATCCGGAACTTCGGCTTGGCCGTGCGGGCCGGGGCGCCGCGGCGCAGCCACGCAAGCTCCTTCTTCATGAGGTTCTGCCGCTTCGCCTCGACCGTGGCGGCCTGGCGGTCCCGCTCCACCCGCTGCAGCACGTACGCCGCGTAGCCGCCCTCGAAGGCCTCCACCGTCCGGTCGTGGACCTCCCACGTGGTGGTGCACACGGCGTCCAGGAACCACCGGTCGTGGGTGACCACGGCCAGCCCGCCCTGGTTCTTCGGCCACCGGTTGTTCAGGTGGCGGGCCAGCCACGTGATGCCGTCGACGTCGAGGTGGTTCGTGGGCTCGTCCAGGAAGATCACGTCCCAGTCGCCGGCCAGCAGCGCGGCCAGCGCCACGCGGCGCTTCTGCCCGCCGGAGAGCTCGCCCGCCCTGGCCTCCCAGTCCAGGTCCTTGACGAGCCCGGAGATCACGTCCCGCACCTTCGCGTCGCCGGCCCACTCGTGCTCCTCACGGTCGCCGACGACGGCGCGGCCCACGGTCTGCTCCGGGTCGAGCGCGTCGGCCTGGTCGAGCATGCCCACACGCACCCCGGAGCGGACGGTCACGCGACCCCCGTCGGGCCGGAGGCGGCCCGCCAGCAGCTTCATGAGCGTGGACTTGCCGTCGCCGTTGCGGCCCACGATGCCGATCCGGTCGCCCTCGTCGATGCCCAGACTGACGGCGTCGAAGACGGTCTTGGTGGGGAATTCCAGGTGCAGGTTCTCGCCGCCGAGTAGATGTGCCACCCGTCAAGGGTACTCGGGGCCCGCCGGGCCCGATTCCTGTCCCGGTCCCTGGCCCGGTTCCTGTCCCGGCGGGGTCGCTCCGCGCGCGGCGGGACTGCCGAACTCCGGAACGTCTCGCTCCGCTGCGCCGAGTCGCCGGGCGCCCCGCCCTGAATCACCCAGTCCCCAGCCCGCCATGGCCCGCTGCCCCGCGCCCCAGGCGACCGCGCTCCGGGGTCGCCGACTCCCCAGCCGGCTGTGGCCTGTTGCCCCGCGCCCCAGGCGACCGCGCTCCGGGGTCGCCGACTCCCCAGCCGGCTGTGGCCTGTTGCCCCGCGCCCCAGGCGACCGCGCTCCGGGGTCGCCGACTCCCCAGCCGGCTGTGGCCTGTTGCCCCGCGCCCCAGGCGACCGCGCTCCGGGGTCGCCGACTCCCCAGCCGGCTGTGGCCTGTTGCATCCACTCCCCAAGCGACCGCGCCCCAGCGCCGCCGACTCCCCAGCCGGCCGTGGCCCGCTACATCCACTCCCCAATGCGGCTTCAGTCCCCCAAGCGCCGGTTTGGGGGACTGAAGCCGCATTGGGGAGTGGGCCGCGAGGGTGGGGAGTCGGCGGGAGAGCAGGGCAGCAAGGGCAGTGAGGGCAGTGAGGGCAGCAAGGGCAGCGAGGGCAGCGAGGGCAGCAAGGGCAGCAAGGGTGGCAAGGGCTGCAGTGAGGGCAGTGAGGGCAGCAAGGGCAGCGAGGGCAGCGAGGGCAGCAAGGGCAGCAAGGGTGGCAAGGGCTGCAGTGAGGGCAGTGAGGGCAGTGAGGGCGGCAAGGGCAGCAAGGGCAGTGAGGGCAGCGAGGGCAGCGAGGGCAGCAAGGGCAGCAAGGGTGGCAAGGGCTGCAGTGAGGGCAGTGAGGGCGGCAAGGGCAGCAGGGGGCAGCGGCAGAGCGGGGCCGGAGTAGCGGGGGAGGTTTGGTGTGCGAGGGGTGGTGTGCGAAGGGAAAGTTCACAGGGAGAATCGGCGTGCGGGTGACATCATGTGCGCATGGAGCAGAATTCCACCGAAGGTCCCCCGACCGCCCCGCGTCCGCTCGGCACGCGCCTGGACGGGGTCACGGACCTGGCCGCCGCGGTCCGGGCGGTGCGGGAGCACCCGGGACCCGTGGAGATCCCGGCCGGACCGGGCCAGCTGGCCGGACGCCATCTCGGCACGGTGCCCCAGCACCGGGTGGGGGAGGCCCTGCGCGAGGCCGGCGCCGACCCCCTCATCCTGCGGGCGGACATCTCCATCGACGAGGACATGCCGGACGAGGGCGTCATCGCGGTCCTCGACGACCAGCTCTCGCTCGCCGCCGGCGTGGGCGCCGAGTACCTCGTGGTTCCCCGGGCCGGTGTCAGCGGCCGGGGCCGGAGCGAGGACCGGCTGTTCTCCATGCTGGCGGCCCTCGCCGAGGCGGCCTCCGCGCACAAGGTCCACCTGCTGCTCGAGACGGAGGGGGCCACCGCGGACGAGGTGGCACTGGTCGAGTTCCTGGAACGCTCCCGCCGGGAGGGCACGCTCGACGTGGACCCGCACTACCTGGCCTCGGTGGCCTGGAACGTGGGCGCCTCCAGCGGGGCGGGGGAGGGGCCGGCCGCGGCGTTCGAGCGGATGCGCCCGCTCCTGGACCGGGCGCCGCTGATCGTGTGCGGCCTGGACGAGGAGATGGTGGAGGAGCTCTTCGCCGCCGTGCCGGAGCTCCGGGCTGCCGCCGAGGCGAGCCGGATCCTGGTGGTCCTGGGCCGTTCCGGGACGGCCGGGGCCTGAGGGCCGGGTGGTAGGGTAACTGCCTGTGCACAGCGTGCACCACTGCCGTGCCACGGCGGTGCTCCGCCTTGGTGTAATCGGCAGCACCCCGGCCTTTGGAGCCGTGGAGTCTAGGTTCGAGTCCTAGAGGCGGAACGTCCGCACCCCGCCCCAGGAGCCCGACGAACCCGAAGAGTCCGAGGGTCGTGACGGCGACGGACCCGGCGACGCCGCCGATCCGACGCCCGGGACGGCCGAGGACCGCACCGCCCGCCGGGACGGTCCAGGACCGCCTCGACGTGCTCCGGCCGACCGCATCGACGACCGACCCCTCCGACCGACCGCATCGACGACCGCATCGACGACCGAGGAGCTGCATCCCGCCGTGAGCATCCCCCCCACTTCCGCCACGCGTCCCGGTGCGGACGGCGGGCCCGCCGCCGTCATCGTGCTCGCCGCCGGCAAGGGCACGCGCATGAAGTCCAAGACCCCCAAGATCCTGCACAGGATCGGGGGTCGTTCCATGGTCGGGCACTCGCTGGTGGCCGCCCGGAGCCTGCGCCCGCGGCGGCTGGCTGCTGTGGTGCGCTTCGAGCGGGACCAGGTGGTCCCGCACATCCTCGAGCAGGACCCCGAGGCGCTGATCGTGGACCAGGACGAGGTCCCCGGCACCGGCCGGGCGGTCCAGGTGGCGGTGGAGGCGCTGGACGCCCAGGAGCGGCTGGCCGGGACCGTGGTGGTCACCTACGGCGACGTCCCGCTGCTGACCCCCGAGGCGCTGGAGCACCTGGTGTCCCACCACGAGCGGCACGGCAACGCGGTGACGGTGCTGACGGCCGACCACGAGCAGCCCGGCGGCTACGGCCGGATCCTGCGGGACGCGGACGGCTCGTTCCGGGAGATCAAGGAGGCCAAGGACGCGACCGAGGCCGAGCTCGCGGTGGCCGAGATCAACTCCGGGATCTTCGCCTTCGACGCCGACGTGCTGCGGGAGAGCCTCACGAGGGTCACCACGGACAACGCGCAGGGCGAGATGTACCTGACCGACGTCCCGCTGCTGGCGCGCGGGGCCGGACGCACCGTGGACGCGCTGAAGATCGAGGACCGCTGGGAGGTCGAGGGGGCCAACGACCGCGTGCAGCTGTCCCAGCTCGGCGCCCACCTCAACCGCCGGGTCCTCGAGGCGCACATGCGCAACGGCGTGACGATCGTGGACCCCGCCAGCACCTGGATCGACGTGCAGGTGCGCATCGGCGCGGACGTGACGATCCTGCCCGGGACCCAGCTGCACGGCGGAACCCGGGTGGCCGAGGACGCCGTCGTCGGCCCGGACACCACGCTCACGGACGTGGAGGTCGGCCCGGGGGCGCACGTGGTGCGCACGCACGGCTCCAGCTCGGTGATCGGGCCCCGTGCGAGCGTGGGCCCGTTCGCGTACCTGCGGCCCGGCACGGTCCTGGGCGAGGCCGGGAAGATCGGCACCTTCGTGGAGACGAAGAACTCGCGGATCGGCAACGGGTCCAAGGTCCCGCACCTGACGTACGTGGGGGACGCGACCATCGGCGACCACTCCAACATCGGTGCGGCCTCGGTCTTCGTCAACTACGACGGCGTGCGCAAGCACCGCACGGTGATCGGGGACCACGTGCGCATGGGCTCGGACAACATGTACGTGGCTCCCGTGAACGTCGGCGACGGCGCCTACTCGGGGGCCGGGACCACGATCCGCAAGGACGTGCCGCCGGGGGCCCTGGCCCTGACGGAGGGCGCGCAGCGGATCGTCGAGAACTGGGTCGTCGAGCACCGCGCCGGAACGGCCGCTGCCGAGGCCGCAGCCCGGGCGCTGGGCAACGGCGCCGGGACCTCCGAGCGCTCCGGCGCAGGAACAGGCGCAGCATCCCGCGCGGACACCACCGAGGAAAGCGAGTAAACATGACCACGATCACCAACGCAGGTGCCAAGCAGCTGGTCCTCGTCTCCGGGCGGGCGCACCCCCAGCTCGCGGAGCGCATCGCGTCGGCGCTGGGCACGGAGCTCATCCCCACGGACGCCTACGACTTCGCCAACGGCGAGACCTACGTGCGGTTCGGGGACTCGGTGCGCGGGGCCGACGCCTTCCTCATCCAGTCCCACCCCGCCCCGATCAACCAGTGGGTCATGGAGCAGCTGCTGATGATCGACTCCCTCAAGCGGGCCTCCGCGAAGTCGATCACCGTGGTCTCCCCGTTCTACCCCTACGCCCGGCAGGACAAGAAGCACCGGGGCCGCGAGCCCATCTCGGCCCGTCTCATCGCGGACCTCTACAAGACCGCCGGCGCGGACCGGCTGATGTCCGTGGACCTGCACACCGCGCAGATCCAGGGCTTCTTCGACGGCCCGGTCGACCACCTCATGGCCATCCCCCTGCTCGCGGAGCACGTGCGCTCGATCGTCGACGTCGACGAGGTGACCGTGGTCTCCCCGGACACCGGCCGCGTGCGGGTGGCGGAGCAGTGGACCGAGCTGCTGGGCGGCTGCCCGCTCGCGTTCGTGCACAAGACCCGGGACATCACCCGCCCCAACACGGCCGTGTCCAAGGAGGTCGTGGGGCAGATCGAGGGCCGCA
The DNA here is from genome assembly GCF_044462265.1 of Kocuria rhizosphaerae. Lineage (NCBI taxonomy): Bacteria > Bacillati > Actinomycetota > Actinomycetes > Micrococcales > Micrococcaceae > Kocuria > Kocuria rhizosphaerae. The sequence goes on along the minus strand of NZ_JBISWL010000155.1, from coordinate 40,873 downwards.
CGTGCGTGCTGATCGACGACATGATCGACACCGGCGGGACCATCACCGGAGCGGTCCAGGTGCTGCGGGAGAAGGGCGCCAAGGACGTCATCATCGCCGCGACCCACGCGGTGTTCTCGGACCCGGCGGTGCAGCGGCTCTCCTCGTGCGGCGCCCTCGAGGTGGTCGTCACCGACACCCTGCCCGTGCCCCCGGACCACCAGTTCCAGAACCTCACGGTCCTGTCCATTGCCCCGCTCATCGCCCGGGCGATCCAGGAGGTCTTCGAGGACGGCTCGGTGACGAGCCTGTTCAACGGCCGCTCCTGAGCCCTCCGGTTCCGGGCCCGACGACGACGAACCCCCTCACCGCTGCTGGTGAGGGGGTTCGTCGTCGCTGTGGCCGACGGGAGCGGGTCAGCGGGTGACCCAGGTGCGCTTGGTGACCGAGGACCAGTGGACGGTGTAGCCGTTCGAGTAGCGCTGGCGCACCTCGGAGCCGTGCCAGTACTCGTCGGTGGCCGGGTAGCCGTAGCCGCGCTCGTAGCCGGAGGCCTTCCACCGCTGGCCGATGGCGCTGTTCTCCTTCACGACGCGGGCCCCGGTGCCGGGGCTCCAGAGCACCTTGTGCACGTCCGCCCCGCTGCGGAAGACCTGGTAGGCGCCGCCGGGCAGGGGGCGCTCCGGGGTGGTGGGATAGCCGTAGCCGCGCTCGTGGCCGGCCCACGCGAACTTCTGGCCGACGGCGCTGCGCAGGTTCACGGGGGAGGCCCCGGTGCCGGGACTCCAGTAGAAGGTGCTGCCCCGGGCGAAGGACTGCAGGGCGCCGCCGCCCGGCAGCCCGCCGCGTTCGTAGCCGGTCGGCTCCCCGAACACGGGCGCCCCGCCGAGTGCCCGGTACGTGCGGCCGATCGCGCCCTGGACGGGGTAGCCGGAGTCCACGGCCGGGCTCGTCTGCACCGTGGTGTCGCCGGCGGGCACGGTGGTGCGGGTGTCCGCCGGGGCCTTGCCGTCCGGGTAGCCGTAGGAGGCCACGGTGCCGGCCAGCCGCCAGGCCTGCTTGTTTCCGGCGAGGGAGCCGTCCACGTAGGTCAGCCCGATGCCCACGACCTCCATCCGCGCGTCGGTCAGGATCTTGTGGTGCGCCGGGGAGTTCTTCCACCGGTCCATCAGCTCGGCGACCGAGACCTTCCAGGAGACCGCGTGGACCTCCCCGACGGCGTCCCACGAGCCGGCCCGCGGGTCGGTCATGAAGTCGTCCGTGTGGTCGACGACCTCCTCGCGGACCAGCCGGTCGGACTGGCCCTGGGCGATCTGGGACAGCGTGGCGGAGTACTTCACCGGGGACAGGCCCTTGGCCTTGCGGTGGGCGTTGATGAGGTCCAGCAGCTGCTGCGCGTCCGCGGCCCGGGTGCCGGTGCCCACGGTGAGGATGTCCGCGGCGGCCGCCGCGGCCGGGGCCGCCGAGAGCGTCCCGGTGGCGGGGACGGTCAGGGTCAGGGCGGCGGCGGTCAGCGCCAGCCGGGCGGGAACGTTCGGGCGGGTCCCGGCGCGGTGCCTGCCGCGGGTCACCGGGTGACCCAGGTCCGCTTGGTCACCGTGGAGTAGTGGACAGTGAAGCCCTTGGAGAACCGCTGACGGATCTCGGAGCCGTACGTGTACTCGGCGGAGGCGGGGTAGCCGTAGCCGCGCTCGTAGCCGGCGGCCTTCCACTCCTGGCCGATCGCGCTGTTCTCCTTGACGGGCTGGGCGCCGGTGGTGGGGCTCCAGAGGACCTTGTAGTAGTCGGCGCCGTTGCGGAACACCTGGAAGGCGCCGCCGCCGACCAGTCCGCCGAGCTCCTCGGTCGAGGGGTAGCCGTAGCCGCGCTCGTAGCCGGAGCGCTTCCAGGCCGCGCCGATCCCGCTGTTCTCCTTGACCACGTGGGCGCCGGTGGCGGAGCTCCACATGACCTTGTGGATGTCGTTGCCGCTGCGGAACACCTGGTAGGCGCCGGTGGGCAGGGCGCGCTCCTGCGTCGTCGGGTAGCCGTAGCCGTTCTCGTGCCGGGCGGCCACGAACTTCCTGCCGATGGCGCCGCCGAAGTTCACCGGCCAGGCGTTGGTGGCAGGGCTCCAGTAGAACGTCGAGTTCTTGGAGAAGGCCTGGTACACGCCGCCGTCCACGAGGCCGCCGCGCTCGTTCATGGTCGGGTTGCCGAAGGCGGCGGAGCCGCCCAGGCTGCGGTACTGGGTGCCGATGGCGCCCTTGACCGCGAACTGGGCCGAGGGGGTCACCTCGGTGGTGGAGCCGGCCGGTGCGCGGCCGCCGATCGGCTTGTAGTACCGGTTGCGCACGAGGTCCAGCAGCTGGGAGGCGGTGCCCTTGTAGACGTTGGCGTCGATCTTCTCGGCGAACCCGGCGTCGGTCCACTGCCAGAAGTCGTAGGTGGACCAGCCGTTGGGGTAGACCAGCGGGGAGCTCACACCGTAGGAGGCCAGGTGCAGCGGGTGGTCGTTGAAGGCGCTGGTGTTGCCGGTGCAGTCCCGCCACCAGTAGGCGTTGGTGTAGATCGCCGGCACGCGCCCGGTGCGGGACTTGTACCGGTCGGAGAAGTCGCGGATCCACTGGACCATCTCGGCCTGCGTGAAGTTGTAGCACTGGTTGCCGTACAGCGAGGGGTACGGGTTGTTCTCGACGTCGAGCAGGCCCGGCAGGGTCTTGCCGTCCGCGGACCAGCCGCCGCCGTTGTTGATGAAGTAGTCGGCCTGCTTGGCGCCCGAGGAGTCCTTCGTGGGGATCGCGAAGTGGTAGGCGCCGCGGTACATCCCCACGGCACCGGCGCCGTTGTACTGCTGGGTGAACAGGCTGTTGCGGATGCTGTCGCCCTCGGAGGACTTCACGTAGGCGAAGCGGGAGCCCTGGTTCCACAGGCTGGTCCAGCTGATCGAGGTCTGCCAGTTGGAGACGTCCGTGCCCTTGATGCCCGCGGGCGACCACGCGGCGGCGGAGGCCTCCGGGTCGGCCGAGGCCGCTCCCGCGACGCCCTCCGGGGTCTCCCCGGCGGCGTCGGTGCCGCCGTCGAGCTCCGCAGCGGTGCGCGCGGAGGCCTGGGCGAGCCGGTCGAAGTGGTCGCCGGACTTGGCCCACTGGCCCATCACGGCTCCGCCGCTCGGGCCGCCGTCGGTCGGCCGGGTCCCGGCCAGCCCCGGGTCGGCGAGGACGGTCTCACCGGTCGCGGCGTCCTCGAGCGTGGAGACGATCTCGCCGTCGGACTCCACGAGCTTGGAGACGAGTCCGCCCTGCTGCTCGGCGGAGAGCGTCGTGGTCGTCGCCTCGTCGGCGGCCGCGGCCGGGGACAGGGTGGTGATCGCGAGCACCGCCGCCGTGAGGGCAGCGGGCAGCGTCAGTCGGGGGGATGCTTTCACGCTGGGACGCCTAACTTGCATGGATCGTTTGGGGGGCAACGACTCGCATGGGCCATGGGGATGGGGGGAAGATCCGGGGAGCCAAGTCGAGTATAAAGGCGCGTTTGCATAAACAATCAATAACGATGACGCGTGTTACGGGGCCTCGGCTCCGACCCGGACCGCCGGCGGGTCAGTACAGCTAGGCGCGGGCCGGGCCGAGCCAGGGGAGGAGCCGGTCCAGGGCGCGCTCGATCTCCGCGACGGCGGTCCGCGCGGCGGCGGGACCGCGCCGGAAGGGATCGGCGACGTCGTCGTCGGCGACCGCCCGGCCCTGGTGGAGCTCGAGGTGGGCGAGGGGGTCCACGCGGCGCGCCGCCTGCTCCCGCAGGCGGACGGCCTGCCCGAGCACGAGGGTGCGGCCGGCGAGGTCGGGCCACTCGTCGAGGATCCAGGCCCGCTGGTAGCGCTCCATGGTCAGGACCAGGGTGGCGTCCTGCAGGAGGCCGCGCTCGGCCTGCCGTGCGCGGTGCGGGGACGGGTCCACGCCGCGGCCCCGCAGCTCCGCGGCCACGGTCTCCGTGACGCCCTCGCCCACCAGCGCGCCGATCCCGCAGCTGCCGAACTCCCAGCCCAGCCCGCCGAAGCGCGCGCGGGCGAGCAGCTCGGCGGCGGGGGAGCGCGCCACGTTGCCGTGGCAGACGAAGAGGATGCGAGGGTCCGGCATGGTCCGGGGGTCACCTCCTGAAGGGGCTCCCGCCCGATGCTAGGGCATGTCGCTCGCACCGTGTGAGCCGTTCCGGGACGGTCTAGTGGCGCAGGGTGTGCCCGGGGTTCTCGCCGTAGGCGGCCCGGTGGCGGCGGGCGAAGTCCCCGGGGTAGGCGAAGCCCCAGCGCACGGCGATCGCGGCCACCGTGTCCCCGGCTCCCGGGTCCCCGCGGAGGAGGTCCCGGTGGGCCGCGGCCAACCGCAGCCCGCGCAGGTAGGCCCCGGGGGTCGTCCCGGCGTGGGAGCGGAAGGTGCGGGTGAGCTCGATCGTGCTCATGGCCGCGTGGCGGGCGACGTCCTCGAGCGTGATCGGCAGCGACAGGGCGGCGTGCAGGAACTCCACCGCCCGGGTGTAGCCGGCCTGCCGGGCCGCCACCGAGACCCGCCGGGCTCGAGGGTCCCCGGCCAGAGGGAAGACCTCCAGGGTCGCCACCGCCATCCGGCGCAGCAGGTCGGCCCGCAGCAGTGGGACGGAGGCGATCTCGGGGTCGGTCAGGGCCTGGCGGACGAAATCGTGGGTGGCGTTCCAATAGCTCTCCTGCCCCGGGGAGACCGGGCGCGGGTCGTCGAAGGCGACCTGGAGCCGCTCATCGCCGTAGACGGTGCGGGCCGTCTCGGCCAGCGCGCTCAGGCTGAGATTGACCGAGTCGATCGTCAAGCCCTCGAGCACGGCGCGGTAGTCCTCCTGCGGCTGGATCACCACCAGATCCGTGCCGCGGCGACCGTCGACATCCCAGTTGTAGGTCCCCGACCGCCGCCGGGCCACGGTGACCCGGTCCTCGAGCACCAGGCGCGCGCGTCCGTAGCCCCCGAACTGGAACCGTCCCAGGGCCAGGTCAGCGTCGCCGTCCACCTCCTGGCGGAACGCGAACACGGGCTCGTCGCCGGGGGTGCGAATGTCCACGCCCGGGTAGATCTGGCCCAGCCTGTCATTGACGACCTCGGGGTCGGTGCTCGCAAAGCGCAGGTGGATCGGCAAGGCATCCGTCATGGTCCCCCCACCATCCGTCCGGTGCAGCGCGCGGGTGTTCGGGAGCACCGACGAGGGCCGGAGGCAACGTCTCCACCCGTGGTGCCCCCGACCGGCGCGCCGGTCGTCCCCACTGCAGCGGCGCTCATACGGACCAGGCTACCCGCGCGCCGGGGGCCGGCCCAGGCCCGGGCGGATTCATCTTCGGCGGCCGCCCAGCGTCCTCCGACCCGGAGGACTGCACGGGCCGCAACGTCGTCGGGCGATGCTTCGACGTATTCCAGCAGTGGCGCGGGCCGGCCACCCGCATGCGTCGTGCCGGCCACCCGCATGCGTCGTGCCGGCCGTCACCTACCGCGGCGCAGCCGTGCAGCGCGCCATCACCATCCGGACCAGCGACCTGTGGGCAGGGACCTGCTCAGGTCGTCCGGACCGCCGCGAAACGTCCGGGCGGCCGGTCCGCCCGGTGTGGCTCCACGCCATCCGACCAGGAGCGGCGTATGTAAGATCATGTACACCCCCACAGCGACCTCGGAAGCAGCCCCCATGATTCCAGCCGCACCCCGATCTCCCGGTGTCTCGGTCGTCGTCCCGCACTACGGCGACCCGGCGCCCACCCTGGCCCTGCTCGGCCGGATCCGGGAGCAGACCTGGACCGGCCCGCTGCAGGTGATCGTCAGCGACGACGCGTCGCCCGTTCCCCTGCCCGCGCCCGACCCGTCGGACGGGGTGGAGGTGGTGCGCCGGGAGCGCAACGGCGGGTTCGGCTCGGCCGTGAACTCCGGGGCGGCGCTGGCCCGGCACGAGCTGCTGCTCGTGCTCAACAGCGACCTCGGGATCGGCCGGACCTTCGTCGCGGACCTCGTGGCCGCCGCGGAGCCCTGGCAGCCCGCGGTGGTCAGTCCCGCGGTTGTGGGACACGACGGCGCCACGCAGTGGGCGGGCCGGCACTTCCCGACCGTCGGCCACCAGGTGGTCGAGTGGCTCACCCCGCTCGCCCGCTTCCGGCACACCCGGGCCTGGCACGAGAACGTCGGCCACGACACCGCTGTGGGGACGGGCGGCTGCCGGCCGGTCGACTGGGTCATGGGCGCGGCGATGCTCATCCCGACCACCGAGTTCCGGGCCGTGGGGGGCTTCGACGAGCGCTACTTCATGAACGCCGAGGAGGTCGACCTCCAGCGGCGGCTGCGGGACCGCGGCGTGCCCTCGGTCGTGGCGGCGTCCGTGACCGCCGAGCACGAGGGCGGGGGCTCCTCCGACCCGCAGCGGCGCCGGCAGTGGCTCGTGGACGCCCGGTTCCGGTACGCCCGCAAGTGGGGCGGGGCCCGCCGGCTGCGGGCGGCGCTGACCGCGGCGACCGTGGTCAACTTCCTCGTCAACACCCTCCGGCAGCTCAAGGGCACGGACGTGGACGCCCGGGCCGTGCTGCGACAGGAGCTCGGCTGCCTCGGCCGCCGGACCAGGGGAGGGGCCGCATGAGCGCGGGGGAGAAGCTGCTGCTGGTCGGTCCCGCCTTCCACGGGTACCACCGGTCGATCGCCCGGGCCTGGGAGGCGCTGGGCTACGACGTCGTCAGCCACTGCTACGACGCCTTCGGCACGACCGCCGAGAAGCTGCGGAACAAGCTCCGCCACGAGCTGCCGTCCCGCCTCGGCCTGGACGGGGCCCGGGCGGCGGAGCGGTGGGCCACGTCCCGGACCCTCGAGGTGTTGCGTGCGGTGGCCCCGGACCGGGTGGTCGTGATCAAGGGCGACTCCCTGGGGGACGCCTTCTGGGAGGAGGTCGACACCCGGGCCGTGCCGCGCATCCTGTGGCTCTACGACGACCTCAAGCGGCACCGCTACACCACCGAGTTCCTGCGCTGGGTCGGCCCGGTGGCCGGCTACGCCCGCTCCGAGACCGACGCCCTCCGGGCCGAGGGCGTGGACGCGCACTTCGTGCCCAACGCCTTCGACCCGGACCTGGCGGCCCCGCCCGCCGACCGCGTGCCGGAGGTGGTCTTCGTCGGCTCCCGGTACCCGAACCGGGTCGAGCTCATGACGGGGCTGCACCGGCAGGGCGTGCCCGTGCGCGTGTACGGGAGGCAGTGGTCCCACCACCCCTTCGACCGGCTGCGCACGTGGGAGCTGACGCGACCCGACCTGCCCGCGGAACGGGACGTCCCACTGCACGAGGCCTACACGGTGCAGGCCCGGGCGGCCGCGGCCGTCAACATCCACGGGCTGCAGGCCGGCCACGCCATGCGGTCCTTCGAGGTGCCCGGGATGAACGGCCTGCAGATCGTGGACCGCGCCGACATCGAGGAGTTCTACGACGTCGGGACCGAGGTCCTGCGCTACGGCTCCCCGGAGGAGCTGGCGGAGCTCAGCCGCCGCGCCCTGCGGGACACGGCCTGGGCCGAGGGCATCCGGGCGGCCGGGCGCCGCCGGACCCTGGCCGAGCACACGTTCGCGCACCGGGTCCGCGGGATGGAGGCGATGTGGCACTGATGTATCCGGCGGACCTCGCCGCCTGGCACGCGTGGCAGCGCCGGCAGTACCCGGCGCGTGCACTGCGCCACGCCGTGTCCCGCCGCCGGTCCGAGCCGGAACCGCTGCACCTGACGCTCTGCGGGAGGTCCCCGCGCGTCCTGGTGGCCCTGGAGGCCCGCACCCCCACCCAGATCGCGGCCCTCGTGCGTCCGGCCGAGGCCGTGGGCGGGATCGCGGTGCTGTCCCCCGTCCCGGCCGCCGACATCCTCGGCGGGACGACGACGACCGTGCGGCCCGGCGCGTCCGTGCCCGAGGCCCTCGGCTCCGTCCGGGCGGTCCTCGGGGTCGGGGACTACCTGCCCGCCGGCGCCCGCGCCCGCGCCTGGGCCGACGAGCTGCGCGCGGCGTTCGTCGTCGTCCAGCACGGGCTCCTCACCCCGCACGCCCCGCCCCTGCCGCGCCGCGCCCACCTGCTGGCGTTCACCGAGCGGGACGCCCGCTTCTGGACCCTCGGCCGCCCGGACGTCACGTGGGACGTGGTCGGCTCCCAGCTGCTGTGGGACGCCGCCGCCGGCAACGGGACCCGGAAGCCCGTCGACCCGTCCGCGCGGCCCGTGTTCCTGGGGCAGCTGCACGGCGCCGAGCTCCCGCGCTGGGGCAAGATCCGCCGGGCCACCGCCTTCTGCCGGGCCGAGGACGCCGTCTACCGCCCGCACCCCCGGGAGGAGGACAAGCTCTCCCGGCTCACCCACGCCGCGTGGGAGCGCCTGGGCATCACCGTCGAGCGGAACGGCGGCCCCCTGACGGAGGTCACGGGGCCCGTGGTCGCCGCCTTCTCCACGGGCGTGCTCGAGGCCGCCGCGCGGGGTCTCCCGGCCTGGGTGCACTACCCGGATCCGCCCGCCTGGCTCGAGGAGTTCTGGGACCGGTACGGCCTCCACGCGTGGGGGGACGACCCGACGCCTGCACCACCGCAACCGACCGTCGAGCCGGCGCAGGCCATCGCCGACCGGCTCACCGACCTGATCGAGGAGCGACCGTGAAGATCCTGTGCGTCATCCCCGTCCGTGGCGGCTCCAAGGGAGTGCCCCGGAAGAACCTGCGACCCGTGGCCGGCAAGCCCCTGCTGGTCTGGACGGTCGAGCAGGCGCTCACGGCGGAGGCCGACCTGGACGTGGTCGTCTCCACCGACGACGAGGAGCTGGCGGCAATCGCCCGGCAGGCCGGCGCAGAGGTCCCGTTCCTGCGCCCGGCCGAGCTCGCCCAGGACACGACGGCGACCGAGCCGGTCGTGGAGCACGCCATCCGGTGGATGACCGAGCACGGCCGCCGCCCCGACGCGGTGATGCTCCTGCAGGCCACCTCCCCGGTGCGCCTGCCCGGCACGATCGACCGCGCCGTGGCCCAGTTCGAGGCCTCCGGCGCGGACTCGATGGTGGGCGTGGTCCCGCAGGCCCCGTTCCTCTGGTCGATGCCCGAGGAGCCGGGCGGGCAGCCGGCCGCCCAGTACGAGGTCGGCCGGCGCCCCCGGCGCCAGGAGCTCACGGACCGGAGCCTCGCCTTCCGGGAGAACGGGTCCCTGTACATCACCCGCACCGAGGTCTACGAGCAGCAGCACAACCGGCTGGGCGGGCGGATCGAGCTCTTCGTCCTCGACGAGGCCGAGGGCGTGGACGTGGACACCGAGCTGGACCTCGCCGTGGCCGAGCAGCAGCTGCTGCGCGTGCTCGCCCCCGCGGGGCAGTCCGGGGGGCAGTCCGCGGACCTCTCCGCCGCGATCCCCGAGCCGCAGCCCACCCCCCAGTCCGCGCACCAGGGAGGCACCGCATGATCATCGAGCGCAACATCACCCCCTACGTCGTCTTCTCCGAGGACCCGGTGCTGACCGGGCTGCAGAAGATCACCGCCAACAAGGAGCGGATCGTCTTCTGCGTGGACGGGCACGGCATCCTGGAGGGGTCCCTCTCGGACGGGGACTTCCGGCGCTGGATCGTGGCCAACCCCACCGCGGACCTCGAGACCTCCTGCGTGGAGGTCGCCAACCGGCTGGCCCGCTCCGCGCCCTTCGGCGCCCCGCCCGCCCAGATCCGCGAGCACCTGGCCCCCGGGGTGTCCCACCTCCCGCTCGTGGACGAGCGCGGGCACCTGGTGGCCGTGGCCGTGGACAAGCAGGAGGAGCTGCGGATCGGCCGGCACACCGTGGGCAAGGACCACCCGGTGTTCGTCCTCGCCGAGATCGGCAACAACCACAACGGCTCCGTGGACCTGGCCAAGCAGCTCGTGGACCTCGCCAAGGAGTCCGGGGCGGACGCCGTGAAGTTCCAGCTGCGGGACATGGACGCGCTCTACCGCAACGACGCCGCCGACTCCACGGCGCTGTCCCACGGCGAGGACCTCGGCGCCCAGTACACGCTCGACCTGCTCACCAAGTACTCCCTGTCGGTCGAGCAGATGACCGAGGTCTTCGACCACTGCCGCGACGTGGACATCGACGTCCTGTGCACCCCCTGGGACGCCCCCAGCGTCCAGGCCCTGGTGGACTACGGCGTGCCCGCGATGAAGATCGCCTCCGCGGACCTCACCAACCACGGGCTGCTCCGGGACGCCGGCAGCCGCGGGGTCCCGCTGATCCTCTCCACCGGGATGTCCCGCGAGGAGGAGATCCGGGAGAGCGCCCAGCTCCTGCAGGGCCTCGGCACGCCGTTCGCCATGCTCCAGTGCCAGTCCACCTACCCCGCGCCCTTCAAGGACGTGAACCTCGCCTACATGGACCGCCTGGCCGAGATCGGCCAGTGCGCCGTCGGCTACTCCGGGCACGAGCGCGGCTGGCACGTGCCGGTGGCTGCGGTGGCGCGCGGGGCGATGATCGTGGAGAAGCACTTCACCGTGGACCGGGCCATGGAGGGCAACGACCACCGGGTCTCGCTGCTGCCCGACGAGTTCGCGCAGATGGTCCGCCAGATCCGCGACGTCGAGGACGCGATCGGCCGCAAGGCCCCGCGCGAGGTCTCACAGGGCGAGATGATGAACCGGATCAACCTCGCCAAGTCCCTGGTCGCCGCTCGCCCGCTGTCGGTGGGGGAGTCGGTGCGGGTCGACGACGTCGCGGTCAAGAGCCCGGGCCGCGGGCTCCAGCCCAACGCCCTGGACCAGCTCGTGGGCCGCACCCTGCGCCGGGACGTGCCCGCCGGGGACTTCTTCTACCCCGGGGACCTGGCCGACACGGTCTCCGCCGGCCGGCAGTACCGCTTCCGCCGCCCCTGGGGCGTGCCGGTGCGCTACCACGACATGGCGGCCATGACGAAGGACTGCACCCCGGACTTCCTGGAGTTCCACTTCTCCTACAAGGACCTCGAGATGAACCCCGCCGACCTGTTCGACCGCCGGCTGCCCATGGGGTTCACCACGCACCTGCCCGACCTGTTCTCGGGCGACTTCCTCGTGGACCTCGCCTCCCGGGACGAGGAGCACTGGGCCCGCTCCATCGCGGAGGTCCAGCGCACGGTCGACACCACCCGCCAGCTGTCCCAGTGGTTCACCCAGGACGACGACCCCCTGATGGTCGTGACCATGGGCGGCTTCACCAAGGACCGGCACATCGAGCCCGAGGCCCGCGCGGAGAAGTACGAGCGCATCGGGCAGGCCCTGAAACACCTGGACCTCTCCGGGGTGCACATGGTCGCCCAGACCCTCCCGCCCTACCCCTGGCTGATGGGCGGCCAGCAGTACCACAACCTGTTCCTGGACCCCCAGGACACCGCGGAGTTCTCCCGGGCCTACGACGTCCCGCTGTGCCTGGACGTCTCCCACACCAAGCTGGCCACCAACTTCCTCGGGACCTCCTTCGCCGAGGCCGTGGAGATCCTCGCGCCGCTCTCCGAGCACCTGCACGTGGTCGACGCCACCGGCGTGGACGGCGAGGGCGTCCAGGTGGGCGAGGGCGAGGTGGATTTCGCCGTGCTCGCCGAGCAGGTGGACCGGCTCTGCCCGGACGCCTGGTTCATCCCGGAGATCTGGATGGGCCACGTCAACGGCGGCGAGGGCTTCTGGACGGCCCTGGACCGCCTGGAGGCGTGGTTCTGATGACCGCCACGGCAACGGCCTCCCGGGACGGCACGACGACGACGGCGCCCGCGCCGATCGCGCTGTGGGTCGTTCCCGGGGCCGACCTCGGAGGAGTGGCCCGCCACGTGCTCGACGTGGCGCGCGCCGGCCTGCCCGGCCACCGGCTGGTCGTGCTGTGCCCCGAGGGGCCGCTGGCCGAGCGGCTGCGGGAGCTGCGCACGGCCGTCGTCACTGGGGCCTTCGGCACGCAGGCCGGGCCCGTTGCCTCCGAGGCGACGCTGCGGCGGGTGATCCGGACGCTGCAACCCGCCGTGGTGCACTCCCACCTGTCGTTCGCGGACGTGGTCGCCGCGGCGACCCTCATCAGGATCCGTGCCGAGCGCCGCGTGGGCCTCTGGAGCCGGCCCGTGCCCCTGTTGGTCACCACCGAGCACGGGATCGCCCGCGACGACGCCGTCTACCACGAGTCTCCGCGCCGGGCCCGGACCATGGCCCACGTGCACCGGGAGCGCCTGAAGGCGTTCGACGCGGTGCTCGCGGTCTCGGAGGCCACCCACGCGGCCATGGTCGAGAAGTGGCGGGCCCGCGGAGTGCGCGTGGTGCACAACGGCGTGGACCGCCCCGCCCACCCGCGGACGCGGACCACCGACCCCGAGGCCCCGCACCTGCTGTCCCTGGCCCGGCTGGCCCCAGAGAAGGACCTGCCCACGCTGCTGCGCGCGTTCGCCCGTATCGTGGAAGGTCGCCCGGGAGCCACGTTGGAGATCGCGGGCACCGGGGCTCTCGGCCCGGAGCTCGAGGCGCTGGCCATCGAGCTCGGTGTGGTCGACCGGGTACGCTTCCCCGGCTTCGTGGATGCCCAGGAGGCCATGGCCCGGGCGGACCTGGTTGTGCAGCTGTCCGTGTGGGAGAACTGCTCCTACACTCTGCTGGACGCCGTGGCCCATGGCGTCCCCGTGGTGGCCACCAAGGTGGGCGGCAACCCCGAGATCCTGCCCGAGAGCGCCCTCGCCTCCTTCGGGGACGTGGAGGCGGTGGCGGAGTCGATCGAGCATCAGCTGGACGCCGGCGGTGCCCCCGAGCTGCCCCTGCTGTGGCCGGACGTGGCCGCCATGGCCGGGCGCATTGCCCAGCAGTACCGGAGGGCCGCAGGGGGGCGGACATGAGTTCCGTGGCGCCCATGCGGCCCACCGGCCGACGACGCGCCGCGAGGCCGCTCGAAGGCTTCCTCGCCGACGTCAAGGACGACCTGAGGGACGAGCTCGGAAGGATCCGACTGCCCGAGTTCGTGCTCGGGTTCCTGCTCGTCGGCGCAGGGACGGCCACACCGCTGCTGCCGCTCTCGCTGCCGCTCGCCAGCACCGTCGTCCTGCTGCTGGGCGGACTTGCCCTCTTCCGCGTCCCTGAGCGCTCGCTGGGCAACCTTTCTTCCTGCGCGCTGCTCCTCACCGGCGTCCTGGGCTACCTGGTCGTGGTTTCGGTCCTCAGTCCTGTGGTTTCGACCGACGAGTGGACGCGACGGATTGTCCGTCTCACGGCTGTCGTTGCGATCGTTTTCTTCTTCGTGAGTCGCCGGCTCGATCTGGTCTCGCTCCTCAAAGGCCTCGCCACCGGCATGGTGGTGAACGCGGGACTTTTCTATGCAGGCGTTGCCCCGGATCGCTACGTCGGGTATCTCACGGGGTACTTTGGGGACAAGAACCAGGCGGGGCTCCACTACGCAGTCGTCGGCATCCTGCTCCTTGCGCTGTGCCGGCGCCGACGGACCCAGTTCATTGTTCTCGTCCTCTCGGGAATGGCTGTGTGGCTCACTGGCTCGCGGACCTCCATGGCGGCCTACGCCTTTGGCGTGCTGTGGATCTTGGTCAGCCCCAAGCTCGGCAACTTCTTCCGGATCCTCATCGCCGGAGCCGTGGTGTGGATCCTTCGATTCCTCGAGGAGAACCTCGCACAGGTGGGAGTCTTCGCGGACCGCGAGGGCTCCGACCAGCTACGGGACAGGATCCAAGAGGCCACCGAGCTGAAAATTGCGGGCACGCCGTTCGAAGGTATGGGCCTGGGCCAGGCCTTCGTCTGGCTCGAGGACGAGGACTGGTTCTTCCACGACGCCTACGCCACCCTCTTCGTCGAAGGCGGCTACCCCTATGTCGCCGCCATCGTGGGGATCACCGTCCTGCTGGGGTTCCGGCCCTTCCGCCGCGGATCGCCCACCCGCACGAGCCTCGTGGCGGAAGGGGCCACCCTGGCCGTCCTCATCTGTGCGTGGCAGCTAGGCGAGGTGTTCATGACCGTGCCCTGGGCCCTGGTGATGGCCATGGCCTTGATGAGCCAGGCCCCGCAGGACACGGCACGCTCATCTGCCGTCCCGGAACGGAAGGACGCGTCGTGAACGACCGCATCATTCTCGCGTCCAACCGCGGAGACATGGGCGGCGGAGAGGTTATGCTCCTCCACCTGGCGGAGGCCCTGCGGGATCTCGGGACAGATGCCGTCGTCGTGTCGCCCGAGCACCCGTCCGAACTGCGGGAGCGGGCCGAGCAGCGCGGCTTCGCGGTCGAGGTCATATCCGCCACGGACCGCCGCTCGTACCTGCTGAACCTCCGCGCTTGGGACCGAACGAGTCGCGACGGCCTCCTGTGGTGCAACGGGCTTCTGCCCGCCGTGGCCACCACAGGACACCGGCGCCGGCTGGTCCACCTGCACCAGCGGCCCACAGCCAGGCAGCGGCCTCTCGCGCTCACCGCTCGTCGCGGGGCCCTGGCCACCTTCGTGCCGTCCTGGTCCATGGCCGAGCACCTTCCGGGGAGCGCCGTCCTTCCAAATTTCGTCCCGCCGCTCGACACCGTGCACGAGCCCTCCGACGATTTTAGGGTCGGTTTTCTCGGGCGGCTGTCCCGGGACAAGGGAATGGACGTGTTGGTGGAAGCCATGGAAATCCTCGACCTCCGACTTGGGGATCGTTGTCGACTCATCGTCGGCGGCGAATCGCGATTTGTCAGCAACAACGAGGCCACGGAGCTCCAGCGTCGGATCGAGGCTCTTAGAATGCCGGTGGACTGGCTCGGCTGGGTCGCTCCTGACGAGTTTTTTGGTAAGACAGATGTGCTCGTGGTCCCATCGACGTGGCAAGAACCATTCGGGCTCGTCACGGCCGAAGCCATGGCGGCCGGTGTTCCCGTGATCGTTTCCGACGCCGGCGCGCTGCCCGAGGTCGTCGGTCCCGACCATCCCTGGATCGTCCCTGCCGGAGAGGCCCAAGCCTTGGCTCGGGCCCTGTACGACGTCGCGACCGCAGACGCGGACAGGATCGAGCGCACGGTCCGGGCTGCACGAGACCGGTGGGCGGAGCGGTTCTCCCCGACGGCGGGACGGCAGCACATCAGGGCTTTGCTGACGTCCATCGGCCTCCCCGTCCGAACGCTCGAGAGAGGAGCCAGCTCGTGACGCCCAACACTCACCCGGCGCCCGCGGCCAGCATCATCGTCCCCACCCGCGGCGGGGCCGGACGGCTGCCCATACTCCTAGAGAGCCTGGAGCGGCAGACCCGGCGGGACTTCGAGGTCGTCGTGGTCGTTGACGGCGACGTCGACGGGACCGCAGCGGTGCTCGAGGACTGGGCAGCGAAGCACCCACGGATGGAGCTCCGAAGCATCGTCTTCCCGGAGAACCGCGGTCGTTCTGCTGCGCTCAATGCCGGGAACGAAGCAGCGCTCGGGGGCGTGCTGATCCGGTGCGACGACGACCTCGAGCCCGCCCCCGAATACGTTCACCTGCACATCACCTCCCACACGGGGGAAATGAGCGGGGTGATTGGGCTGACCTCCAACGTGTATCCCGGTACATCCCACGCTCGCGCGTATGGCACGTCTCACGATGCTCTCCACCATGCGAATGCACTGGCCCTGCCACCGGACAAGCAATGGCGGCACTGGGCCGGCAACGTGTCACTGACCCGTGCGGCATGGGAGCTCGTCGGCGGTTACGACGAGGACTACCGGCGGTACGGGTGGGAGGACGTGGACTACGGATACCGCCTCCACGCAGCCGGAATCCAGGTCCGGATCGTTCCCAAGCTGACAACGCGCCACCACGTGGCGGCGACGACAACGGCAGTACGCGCGGCGCGTGCGCTCCACTCCGGCGCCTCCCGTGAGATCTTCCTCCGCAAACACGGGGCCGACGTGCTTCCGGCGCCGGCGGACGCCCTGACTCCCTGGAACATTGTGGTTCGCGCCGTAGCCCGCCGCATCACCGAGCCCCGTATCCGGCGGTGGGGCAAGGCAGTCGACCGAGTCGCCGACCGCCTTCCTGCCACCGTGTCCCGCAAGCTCGTGGCCCTGGTGGTCGAGAGCGCGGCGCGCGCCGGCGTCAAAGACCCGGCCAGAGCCCGCTCGACGTTCTGATGTGTGGACCCCGAAGCGAGAAACCGCCCATGACATCTCCTACGTCACAACGGGATGGGCCCAGTGCCGCGGGAGGCACGGATGGACTTACGTCTGCCTCCGGTGAACCCGCTGTGGTGATCGCCCACGACTACCTGACCCAGCGCGGAGGGGCAGAGCGCGTGGTCCTCGCAATGCACCGGGCTTTCCCCGGAGCCCCGATCTACACGACCTTCTACGACCCAGATCTCACGTTCCCGGAGTTCCGTGACGCCACCGTGATCACGTCCCCGCTCAACTGCATCGCGCCTCTGCGCCGGAACGTGCGGGCGGCGTTGCCCTTACTACCCTTTATCGTCTCTGCCGTGCGCGTCCCGGGAGACGTGGTGCTGACCTCCAGCACGGGATGGGCGCACGGCTTCCGGACGCGCGGACGCCAGCTGGTCTACTGCCATTCCCCGGCGCGCTGGCTGTATCTGAGCCGTCAGTATCTAGGCGGCCCGCTGTGGAAGACCCCTAGGGGGTGGGCCTTGGGCATCCTGCGACCCTTCCTAGTGCTATGGGACCGGCGCGCGGCCGCCCGTCCCGAGGCCTACGTCTGCAATTCTCGTGTGGTCGAACAAAGGATCCGGAAGGTCTACGGGCGTGAGGCACCCGTGCTGCATCCGCCCCACAGCTTCGACACAACGGGTGACCAGACGCCAATACCGGAGGCCGCATCGCATATGCACACTGGAGACTTTTTCCTCATGGTCAGCCGCCTGCTTCCGTACAAGAACGTTCAAGTCGCCGCGGAGGCCTTTCGGAGCCTTCCGGAGAACCTGCTCATCATTGGCAACGGTCCCCTGCGCGACGAACTGCGCCGGAACGCTCCCCGGAATGTCGTGATCGCCTCGGACGTCACCGACGCCCAGATGCGGTGGGCGTACGCACGGGCTCGCGCGGTCCTCGCACCGTCCTACGAGGACTTCGGCATCACGCCTCTGGAGGGAGCGGCCTACGGCAAACCGACCATCGCGCTGCGCGCGGGAGGATATCTGGACACCGTGGTGGAGAACACCACGGGCGTCTTCATGGAGATGGTCGACGTCGAGTCGATCCGCGAGGCGGTCCGCGACTTTCGCCCGGAGACCTGGGATGCGGACGCGATCATGACTCATGCGCGGTCGTTCTCGGAGCCGGTGTTCCGGGACCGGATCCGCGCCGCTGTGGGCGAGCTGCAGACGAGGACAGGACAGGACTCTCAAGCAGACGGTTGATTTTCTCCGTCGATGGCCGGGACGCCCTCGAGCACCCGGCGCGGCAGCCCAGCCCTCAGCTGTTGCCCTGTTGAGACGTCATGACGGGGTCGGAACGTGTCTCTCCGTGCGGTGCTGGGCCGTTCACCGTGCCGGCACCGGCACGGCGTTTTCCTCGGGCCCCGGGCTGTGGGCGCTTGCTCTTGCCCGTCCGACCGGGCTGGTGGTAGTAGGACTCGTACGCTCCGTAGCCGTAGCCGTAGTAGTGGGAGGTCAGGCCGCCGGTCGGAACCTGGTTCAGCACCACGCCCAGCACTTTGCCGTTGACCTTGCGTACCATCTCCCGGGCGACCCTGACATGCTCCTTGCGAGTCTCGCCGGCCTTCACGACCAGCACGACTCCGTCCACCGCGGTGGACAGCAACGAAGCATCGGTGACGGGCAGGAGCGGAGCCGCGTCGATGATGACCGTGAAGTCCTTGCGGAACCCCCGGATGAGCTCTCGCATCCGCGAGGAGCCTAGGAGCTCGGAGGGGTCCGGCGGGATGCGCCCGGCCGGCAGCACGAAGAGGCCGTCCTCGTCGACCTGCTTGACCGCCGCCTCGAATGCGATCTGACCGGTGATCATCTGCGTCAGGCCGACGGAGCCGTCGATGCCGAATACTTCGGCCACGGTGGGTCGTCGCAGGTCGGCGTCCACGAGAAGCACGGGTTCTCCCGCCCGTGCGAGAGCTCGAGCCATCGTGGTGGAGACCGTCGACTTCCCCTCCTCCGATCGGGCACTGGTGATCAGGATGGTGCGGGGAGGGGCGTCCACGCTGACGAAGCGCAGGTTGGTGCGGAGCTGTCGGATGGCCTCAGCGGCCCGGCCCTCGAGCGCGCTGGTTCGGCGGTTGTCGTCCTTCAGGGAAGGATCTTTGGGTAGGACGCCGAGGACTCCGACGCCGGCCGCCGTCTCCACGTCCGCAGTGGTGCGCACCTTGACGTCCGCAGCCTTGCGGAGAAAGGCGACCGCATATGCGAGAACGAGCCCGAGAACGGCGCCGGCCAGGAAGTACTTCTGGATGTCGGGGCTCGCTGGCTGCGTGGGCAACTGGGCATCCCCGAGGGGAATCACCTCCACGGGGCTGTCCCGCCCTTCGAGCTCGCCCACAACGGCTGCCGTGGCTACGAGAGAAGCATTGGCGAGGTCACGGGCTTCCTCGGGTGTGCTGCTCATTGCAGTGACCTGCATGAGCGCCGAGCCGGGGACGACAGTCGCCGTGAGTCGACCCATGATCTGATCAGCCGAATCCACACTGTCCGAGCGCTCCGCGATTTCCTCGGCCACAGGGCGGCTGGCCACCAGGGGAACATAAGCGGTGGCGCGGTTCTGCGCGGCCTGGCTACCGGAAACTACTTCGTCGACCCCCTCGTCGGACGAGGCCACGTTGACGTAACCGGTCGACGTCGACGTGTAGACCTTGGGGACAGTCAGCGAAAAGGCATAAGCCGCCAGAACGCCGAGCAGAAGTCCCGCCAGCAGCAATGGAAGGTTCGCGCGCGTCAAGCGCAAGAAGTCGAGAACGGTCATGAGTGGCAGTCCTGCGGGACTCGGGGACGGGGGACGCTCACAGCACTGCCCATCCTAGTCCGGTGAACATGCAAAGGTCTCGAATATGCTGGCCGTGTGGACGAGCAAATGTCGCGCGGAGACGTCGACCAACGAGACAGGACGCTTGCGCGTCGCGTCGGGGGTGTCCTGTGCGTGGTGCTGGGTGCCGGCATGCTTCTTCTGTTCTTCTGGCCGCGTGGGGAAGACGTCCGCCTGCTGATGCTGAATCTGTGGTCCCTCGCCAAATCGTGGGGCCTCCCCGAACAGGTGTCGCCCGAAGCCTTCGCCGTGGTGGCGAACGGATTCGTCTTTGTCCTGTTGGCCTTCGCGCTCACGCTATTGGTCCGGCGCATTTCACCTTGGGGATGGGGCCTTTCCGGCTTCGCCCTCGGCGGCGCCATCGAGTTCGTCCAGCTCGTCGCCATGGACGCGCGCGTCCCGGAGGTCATGGATATAGCGGCTAACGGACTCGGAGGCATGGTCGGCGCCGCACTCGGTGCATGGGCACTGCATTCATCAGCTCGCGACAGTAAGGCGTGCGAATGAAGATCTCTCTCGTGACTCCGTGGAACGTGGACGACCCGCGAGCTTGGTCAGGTGTGGTGCAACCGATGGTCCGACACCTTCGGGATGTGGCGGACATCGTCGTCGTGCCCTGCGGCCAGGAAGCAGCGTCTCCGGTTGACCGCGTGGCCGCTGGGGCGTTCGGCCGTGCGGCCGGGAAGCCCTATCTCACCGGGCACGCTGTGGCGACCGCCCGGCGCCGTGGGCGCGCTCTGACCGATCGTTTGGCGAACGTGACGTGCGATGTGGTCCTGGGTATAGCGGCGTCGGCGCCGCTCGCCTACACCGGGACGGAGCGCCCGATCGTACAGGTCACCGATGCCACTTTTGGCGCCATCACCGGCTACTACCCGCTCTTCACGGGACTGCCCGCGATCGTCCGCCGGCAGGGCGAGACCATCGAGCGACGATCAGCGTTAAAAACGGCCGGATGGGTAGTGGCGTCCCGCTGGGCGGCGAATTCTCTGATGCAGGATTACGCGGTCCACCCGGACAAGGTCCGAGTGGCACCTTTCGGTCCTGCAACGAATCCCACGGAGATCCGAGAGAAAGCCCCTTCAAAAGGACTTCGGGCCCTGCTCGTGACCAGCAATTGGGAACGCAAAGGCGGTGCGCTGGCCCTGGCCGCAGTCGAGCAGGCCCGGGCGGCAGGCACCCCCGTCCAGCTCACCGTGGTGGGGGACCACCCTGTCCTTCCTGACCATGTCACCTCGCTCGGGCGTCTCCCGGCAGAGCGCATGTCACAGGTCTATGCCGAACACGACGTCCTGCTCGAACTGGCGGCTGCGAACGCGGGAGGGGTGACGTTGACAGACGCGGCACACGCGGGGCTTCCCGTCATCGCTACGCGGACCGGCGGAGTCCCGGACATCGTTCGGGACGGTGTTTCGGGGTTCCTCGTACCCGTTGGTGCCGAAGGACCGGTTTTCGCCGCTCGACAACTGTTGGCGATGTCTCGCCCGGAGGTCCATGAGGGGCTGGTACGCGGATCTCGGCAGCACGCCCGGGACGTGTTGTCCTGGGACCGATGGGCCCATCAGGTGTTGGAGGCCTGTGTGCAAGTCACGGAGGGACTGCCGGCTAGCCGAGGATGAGCGACCCAGCTGGGAGGGTACAGGCGTTTCTTATGTGGGTGCATATGATGGGCCAATCATGACGGTGCAAACTGCGCAGCGGTTGCAACAGCATCTGGAACTCAGCAGGGCCCGCTATGACCGAGAATCACGCACCGGGAGAGAAGACCTGAGGATATGAGCACAAGGTCGTTCCGTCACGAACTCCGTCAGTCCGCCGGTCTGGTGCAGACTCCGATCCGGTCGTGGATTGCAGGTGCTGTACTGGGACCTGTGGCGGTCGCTGTCCTGGACACGCTGGGAGTAGCGGCCATGCTCCCGCTCATGCAGTTGCTCACCGGAGCCAATACCGACCAGGGCCCGCTCGCGACCATCTCGCGCATCACCGGGGCGCAGACCACGCAGGAGCTAGTGATTGTGATGGCCGGCCTGGTGGGCGGCGCCTTCGTCCTGAAGAGTCTGGCGACTCTCGCCTTCCGATGGTGGTTGCTCGGCAAAACAACGGCCATGGAGGCCGAGGCTGCCACCGAGCTCATGCGACGCTACTTGGCTGCCCCGTACTGGGCTCACCGCCAGCGCAAGGTCGCTGAGATCCACCGGACCCTCGCGTCCTCCGTGGCCCAGACTTTCGGCCAGGTCTTCCTCGGGATTTTCGGTTTGGTCGCGGACTTGTTGACCATCCTTCTGATTCTCGCTCTGCTCTTCTGGGTCTCTCCGTTGGCGACGCTCCTGGCAGCTGTGTTTTTCTTCCTGCTTAGCTGGGGCGTTCAGCGTTCACTGAAGCCGCACCACCGACGGATCGGCGAAGCGGGAGCACAGTCCGACCTCGATGCCTGGGCCGCGCTGATGCCCGGTCTCAGCGGATTCAGAGAATCTCGTATGGCAGGGAAAGGTTCTCTGTTTGTGGAACGGTTCCGCCGTGCGAAGGTTGATCGCGCTCGTGCTAACCGCAAGCTTTCCCTGGTCAACGAACTTCCCAAGTACGCACTGGAGGTAGGCCTCGTCGTCGGCATTGCGCTCATCGCCCTTGTCCTGTTCTCCCGAATGCCTGTGGACGGCGCCATCAGCGTGTTGGGCGTGTTTGCCGTGGCGGCAACTCGGATTCTCCCCGTTCTCAATCGCGTCACTGCGGCGTTCGGTGCAATACGAGCCGGCCGAGTCGCCTTGGAAATCCTGGTGGACGAGGTCGAGGAGCTCGAAGCCCACGGTTCGTTCCAGGAGTCAGCGGGTCAGCTTCGCCGTTTCTCGGGCGACATCGAAGTCCACGATGTGACATTCCGCTTTCAGGACAGCGATGACCTAATCCTTCGGCGAGTCAACACTGCAGTACCAGAGGGCAGCACGGTCGCTTTCGTCGGCACGTCGGGAGCGGGCAAATCCACGTTGCTGGACATCATCCTCGGTCTGCTGGATCCCACGAGCGGGAGCGTCACCTGCGGCGGAACGGATGTCCGTGCAGATCTTCCCTCCTGGTACGCGGGACTCGGCGTCGTACCACAGGATGTATTCCTCTTGGACGACACAGTGGCTGCCAACATCGCTTTCGGCGAGAGCGCCGCCACCATCGATCATGATCGATTGCGCCACGCCCTGGACAGTGCCCAGCTCACGGATCTCATAGGCCACCTCTCGGAAGGTCTCGAGACACGGTTGGGCGAGCGGGGGATCCGTCTGTCGGGCGGCCAGCGGCAGCGCATCGGTATTGCGCGAGCGCTCTACCGGGAGCCCTCGGTCTTGGTCCTCGATGAAGCTACCTCGGCCCTCGACAACATCACAGAGCGACAGATCACCGACACCATCGCCTCTCTGCGTGGTTCCATGACCATCATCCTTGTAGCTCATCGCCTGTCGACGGTGCGCCATGCGGACAAGGTCGTCTTCATGGCCGAAGGAACCATTCAGACCGAGGGCACTTTCGTGGAGGTCGAGCAGGTCAGTCCAGAGTTCGCACGGCTCGTGGAGCTGGGGAGACTGGCATGAACCGACCTCGGATCCTGACGCTGAGCCCCGTGCTGCCGTACCGCAATCCCAACAATGCGGGCGCACGGTTGGTGCAACATGTTCAGGATGTCCTGCATGAGAGCGGTGCGGAACTGTTGTCACTGGTCCCGGATGGGGACGCGACCGAGCACGCCCGAAGGGCGGGCTCAGCACCCCGCCATCTGGCTCTGGGAGGAGGGTGGTACCGGGGTGGACGTCTCCGGCAACGGACGAGGCAGTGGGTCCTCCCCGCGGCGCACCCGGCCGGCTTTGCTCTCCAGATGGTGCTTCGTCGGGAAGTGCGGCAGGCCGTGCAAAGCGCAGATATCGTGGACATTCAGTGGTCGCACTTTGCCACCCTGCTGCCAGTTGTGGCCATTTTGAATCCACGTGCGCGGACGGTGGTAATGGTCCACGATGTTCTCTCGCAGAGATTCGCCCGGGACAGGAAAGCTGCCCGGACGACCACAGCGCGAGTCCGATACTTCTGGGCACAGTGGCAAGCTGTCGCCGTCGAACGGTTTGCGGCCACCCATGCTGACGTGGTGGCGGTGCTCAGTGACAAGGACCGGGCACTGATCCCAGGTGACCGGGTGCGCGTACTGTTCCCGCCGCTGGCGGCGGACGCGCCCGAAGCCTTCAGGGCCCCGGAAATGGATTGTCTGCTCTTCGTCGCTGCCATGTATCGGGATGAGAACCGCGAAGCGCTCCGCTGGTTTCTTCGCGAGGTGTGGCCCGCCATCAGAGCTCAACGGCCGAGCGTGCGTCTCGACGTTGCGGGGGCTGGGCCGGGCGAGGAGCTCGAGCGGCTTGTGGACGACACCCCTGCTGTCCGGTTGCTTGGATTCGTGGAGAACTTGGACCCGCTGTATGAAAGGGCGACCTCCGTCGTTGTCCCCCTCCGACACGGGGCCGGCGTCAAGTTCAAGGTCGTCGATGCCTTGGTGAGGGGAGTTCCTGTGGTGACCACCACGGTGGGAGCTGAGGGCATTGGGGAGTCCTCCTGGTTCGCCGGCGTGCACGACGACGCGGCCGACTTCGCTGGCGCCGTCACTCGGGTTCTGAGGCACCCTGATGAGTTCGAGCGTCACGCAGATGTCGCCCGCGACTCTGCCCGGCAGGTATATGGATTGCCCGACTTCCGCGCCGCGGTCCGCCGAACGTACGGATTCGACCCCGAGGAGTCCCGATGACCAGAGTTGCCGGATCGCCGCGCATCAGCGTGGTCGTCCCGGTTCGCAACGGTGCCCGCGACATTCACCGGCAGCTTGGCGCCCTCAGCGAGCAGGACGTGGGGGAGCCTTTCGAGGTGGTGGTGGCCGACAACGGCTCGACGGATGACACCGTGGCGGTCGTGAAGAGCTGGGGCGACCGTTTGCCCTCTCTCCGGGTCATTGATGCCCAGGGGCCTGCGACCGTGGCGCACGGGCGCAACGTGGGAGCACAACAGGCCCGTGGGGAGTTGGTCCTGTTTTGCGACGCGGACGACCGGGTGCATCCAGAATGGGTGCGGGAGATGGCCAAGTCGCTCGATGATTACGACGCCGTGGGCGCACGCAGTCTGCTGATCGATGCCACCCAAGAACCAGAACAGGTGACGGGCGAACTCAAACTTGCATCAGTGCACGGCTACCTACCTTATGCTCTGGGTTGCAACTGTGGGGTCACGCGTAGCTGGTTGTTTAAGTTAGGAGGTTTCGACCTGTCCTATGAGGGAGGACACGAAGAGTCGGATTTTTTTTGGCGGCTCCAGAAGGCGGGCGGGTCATTGGGGTATGCGCCAAACGCCCTCTTGGACTACCGGCAGCGCACGAGCGCCATGGGTTTGTTTCGTCAACGGCGACGTTATGCGGCCTCGTCGATTCTCCTCTGGGTCCGTTTTCACGAGTACGCCGACCTGGACCCAATCTCGTTCAAGGGCGCCGTGAGACACTGTTTGGTGGCAATATTGAAGTCTTATCGTGTGTTGCGGCGTGCTACCAGGCAGGATCAGCTGGCTACCTATGGCTGGGTCGTCGGTCTGCTCGAAGGACATCTGCGGTACCGTGTGTGCAAAAGTCCGCCACCATGCCTCGGGATCGAAACTCGGTGACGGTTCGACGGCCACAAGGAGCCGGTCAGGGAGTTGAACGAACAGTCAGCCACTCGAGTGGCCTTGAGTGGCCGCTCCGGACCGCTTTCCCACATGTGTTCATCCGACTTCCGGAGTCACCCGCTGAGACAGATCTTCATGGACCTGGGTCCACATCAGTTCTTCGGTAAATGATTCACGAACCAGTTGAGCCGCCCTCTCGCCAATCGATGTCCGGAGTTCAGCATTGTCGTAAAGACCATTGATGCAACGACGTAGATCCAAGTGGTCACCGGGTTCGTACAGTCTGGAGTCGATCCCGTCCGTGAAGTAATGCTGCAGTGCGCTAGTGCGTGCGGTCACCACCGGCGCCCCCGTGCTCGCCGCTTGAAGCGCAACGGATTGGCCGCTCGGATAGGCCATCTTCTTGGAGGGCACGACGACAATCTTGGCCTTCTGAAGGAGGCATCGGTATTCGTCAAAACTCACCGGTCCACCTAGTTGCACGTTAGGTGGAAGATGACTGGTGGAGGGGCGGAATCCTTCGCTCGTTTTGATGACGACGTCCCACGAGACGCCCCGGGCCGCCTCGATCAGCGTGTCGTAGTCCCTGCCACGGTCCAAGCCGACAGAGACCACATCGATCGTCCGCTGTTCCTGCTGGCGCGGGAAGAGGTCTGGATTGATTCCAAAGTCGATGCACTGAAGTTTCTCCTCCGGTACTCCGTATCCAGCGAAAATGTCTTGTTGGTTCCGGCTGAGGAAGTAGACGACATCGCATTCCTGCAACAGGGCGAGCAGTTGTCGGCGGCGCTGTTCCGTTCCCGTCAGCAGTTCTTCAGCCGCCCAGCAGGACCACAGGGCGAGCGGTGTCGAGTGGAAGGGAGGGATGTGGTGGCGACGTGCCCACGCTGGGAAGGAGGCGTTCGGCTCAAGGAGCGCCAGCATCACGTCCGAGCGCTGAATTGCTCGAAGTCGTGTCAATCCCCGGCGCGGATAGGCCCGTGTTCTGTGCTCCAGGGCGGTCCATGCCCTCTCCGTCAACCTGGAGGGACCGCTGATGCGTGACCAACTTAGAGAATTTCCCAGTTGTGAGAGACGATCTGCCCCGTAGGGAAAGGCGCCATGGCGGATTGCTCCGGAGTCGAGATATCGGCCTGGGGAATCGAGGTCGTGCTCGGTGAATAGATGGATGTTCATGCCGTTCCCTTGTCGTCGATCGATCGAATGAGCCGCCAAGCCATTCATCTCCTCTCCGGGGGCCGGTCCACGCTGGACTACTGGGAGGGCAGGTCTCAAGTTATCGGCAAATCCCTGATTCGCTGAGCGGGGACGCCCAAGTACAGACCGTCCGGTGAACAGTCTCGAGTCACTACTGCGCCGGCTCCCACGACGCAACCAGGACCGATGTGCACGCCCGGCAGCACGGTGACATTGGCGCCGAGCCATGTTCCGTCATCGATAACCACAGGAGACGTGAATACCGCACCCCCCCGATGGCCCGGTCCCTCGACGCGATGGCTTGTGGAAATGATCGTCACACCCTGTCCTATCTGCACCCACTGGCCCAGGCGAACGTGATCGTCGATGAAGGAACCGCGGTTTACGAACGTCATCGGTCCGACGGTGATGTTCTTGCCTCCCAAGTGGACGCCGGGCATCAGGACCGCAGTGCGATCGATGGACGCTCCCCAGATGGATGCGACCAAGCCGCGGGCAACGGTGGGCACGATGGCCGAGGCCATGAAACCATTGATCCAGATTTCTCGCACGGGTGCTGGCCACCATCTCCTCAGCTTCTCCGCGAACGCTCCCATTACGCTCTGTAGTCCTTCAGCCGTGGTCGTACTGTGTCATCAAATCGAATATGTTGCTGATGCTTAAGACAGAGCGGCTGGGTGATGTCACCGAGGATCTCTGTCCAGCGAATGGGATAGGACCCCGGTGGATTGTACGGATCGCCTCCCGGGCTCTCCCGCAATGCCGACGCGTAGTAGTCCATCCGGCTGCTCAGTTCCCGCCACCATTCTTCCGTGAACGGCGTGCAAGGCCGGAAAATGAACGCGCTCGGGCCGAACACGGACTTGTAGTGGCGCTTCACGTCTGCCCCGAGAGCGTGAGGAAGGTCGGGGGTGTACTCCGACGTCACTTCCCGGTATCCGATTGCCCAAACGTCAGGGTGGTCATTCAAGGTATCAAATAGTCGGCCCCAGTCCGATGAGAGCGGCTTGATGTCGCAATACCCTCCGCCATGGAAGTGCATAAGGTATGCGCGCATGTAGTCCGACCGGTGAACGGGAGAGAGGAGGCCGAACGCATGGTGGATGGGACCCTCCGTCACAATCCAGTCCGTCCAGGAGATTTCATCGATCAGGACGACTTCGACATCGGTTTGAGCTTGCCTAATCGACTCCAAGCTCTCCGCGCGGCGTGGATTCATGGGGGTGTTGCCGACCCAAATGACAAAAATTCGGCGAGGAACGGATTGTGCCGGGCGGGTCGCCGGGGTCGGTCGCCGCAGAAAGGTATGCGGGTATTGGTCCTCGTGGTAGACGTACGGTTTCCTATCGGGATTGTTGGCGCGCCAGCGATCGTAGGCCTTGATTTTGACGGGTCTTAGACGCCATTTTAGGTGTTTTCTTCGGACGTGTAGGGCGTGCTTGGCCTGCCGGGCCAGGCTCACAATATTCAAGGCGTCCTCCTGTTGGCTAGTATCGGCCGACGAAGCGGTAGCTCCCAGGACTAGAGGCCCCGCCAGTATGCGGAGTGGTTCATCCAGAGCGTCCCGTGGTCAGCACCATGGAACCATGATGGCTCATTGGCTACCCGTGCCACAGTAGGTTCGCGCCGCGCGTTTCCGTGCCGTCACAAGGCCGCCGGATAGTAGGAAGCGCGGCAGCGCCCCGGCGCATATTGTGCGGATGGGGTGGAGTATTGGGTCTCCAGTTCAGGAGCGTGACCCTTGTATTTCGCAGAGGCCCAACATGCGCAGTTCAACGTGCGCCGCTCGTCCCGCCGGGTAAGGCGGTTCACGCGAGCCATCACAGGGCCGCGACCGGCGGGGTGGAGCCATGACTATGCGGCCCTGCCCCTGGTCGAAACCCGAGCCACTCAGACCCACGCCACATCCCGGATCGACCAGAGACGGCTCTCCCACGTCTGTCGGATCCAACAGCAGACCAATGCTTTAGGCTCCTCTCGGGCACCCGCATCAAAGATGTCCACGCAAGGTCCACTACACTGGGCAAGCGAGGACGGCTATCCAGGAAGAAGGTCCAGCACTCTGGCGAGTCAATCGCCCCTTTCGCTCCAGGGCTGTCCCCCTTTCTCTGCCAGAACATCGATGTAAACCTCCGAAGAAGACGGACGCGGGGCAGGTGTTTTGGTCGTCTCGAGCGTCGGAAGGCTGATCAGTATCAGAACCAATCGCCCATTCTGCAGCCCAGTTCTCTGCGGCAAAACCTCCTGGCTGGTCCGGGGTGCCGATCATTGGAGGCGCGATCCCATATTGGGGCCTACCTCGAGACATTCCGGGCAAGCATCCGTTGGGCAGCGTAATAGTCCGGGCGTTCTCGACGCCATATCGTTTTTCCATCTTATTTATGGATCAAGGTAATATCCGGAACGGAAAAAGATGCCCCGCGTATCGATAATAATACCCTGCTATAACGACGGCCAGTTCCTTCGTGAATCCGTGATGAGTGCCCTGGCTCAAAATTTTGAAGAGCTTGACGTGGTCGTTGTGGATGACGGATCGACCGACAAGCTCACCCAAGACGAATTGATGTCGATCGTCGAGCTCCCGCGGGTCATGGTGGTACGGCAGTCCAATTCAGGGCCGGCAGCGGCAAGGAACAGAGGTATTAGTTTGAGTTCCGCCCAATATTTCCTACCTCTCGATGCGGACGATGTAATTGAGCCGCAATACGTAGAGCTGTGTGTTCGAATTCTTGACAGTCAGCAGGCCGTCGGCGCAGTATATTCTCGCGCTGACCTTATTGGAGACGCGGAAGGCGAATGGCGGCTCCCTGAATTTGATTGGTCTACTATTCTCGTCCATAATCTGGTCTTCAATGCGTGTCTTTTTCGTCGAAATGATTGGGAGGCTGTTGGGGGATATGACGAGACCATGCGTGACGGCAGGGAAGATCATGATTACATATTGAAAGTTCTGGGATTAGGCCGAACGGTTTGGCGGCTCGATGAGGTTTGCTTTCATTACCGCCAGCGTCACAGTTCACGCAATAAGGGAATCGGGCTCAATCGGGAACAGCTGGTTGCTGCGAGCGCACAGATATTTCGGAACAACATTGCTCTCTACGAGGACAAGGCCGAAGAACTATTTTCTTTCATATACCGCCAGCACGATGAGATCGCTGATCTTCGGCACAGGTACGCCGCTCTCGAGGCGATGCGCACACGCTTTCCGGTTGCAATTATGCGGGTGAAGCGTCTTACCAGATTCCTGCGGTAATTTGAACGGCCCCGGTAGTCGTGGCCGCTCGCGTATGTGGGCTCCGCCTTCGTTTGGCCGATTTCTCGCCGTCGACGGCGCGTGTGACGAGCGTCAGGGCAGATCTCGGATGCGTCTGGCCGGGGCGCCGACGTAGACGCCGTTCGCGTCACAGTCGTGGGTGACTACTGCGCCAGCCCCGATGATGCACCCGGGCCCAATTGTGACTCCTGGCAGGATGACGGCCCGGGCCCCGATCCAGGTCCCATCGCCTACGGAGATCGGCGAGTCGGACCGTTGCCGTGCGCGGTGTTTGCTGTCTCCGATCTCGTGGGTGGCGCAGACGAACAAGACGTCCTGGGCAATGTCGCACCGTTCCCCCAGGTGGAGCGAAGCATGGCCGTCCCAGGCGACGCCTCGGTTGATGAACGTGTCCTGGCCGATGGTCAACGCCTGACCTGGCAGCCGGACATTGGCGCAGATATATGCGCCAGAGACCTCAGCACCGCTCGCGCGGAGAATCCGCCACCGTGCGGCAATGGGAACGAGGGGGTGTGCCACCACAGCTGCAAGGATGTCGCGGCCACGGATGGAGGGCAGAACACGATTCAATTGCATGTTTGCGAGTCTAGAAGCCGATCTCTATCTTCCCGCGCAGACACGAAGGACGGGTCCCTGCTCATATGCGTGGACGCGCGATCCTGGCCGCATGGACGCACACCTCAGTCGGATAGGAGAACGGTGGTCGCCGCCTGCAGCGGTTTCGAAAGGAGTGTATGTCGGCAAATATATGCCTCTGCCTGTGTATTCAGGAATATGCCTGCTCCTGCTGTGAAAGTCCATGCGTGCGTCGGTGGACTCAGCCGACCAAGCGCTCAATCGCCTCCCGGAACGTCGCTTCCTCGAATTCCGTAGCCTGCCGGCCGCAGTCCTCGGCCGTAATCGAGGTCAGTGACCCGGCGGCCGCCCTCATCTCCGAAGGAGAGAAACTGTCCAGCAGGACCCCGGACACGCCGTTGGCCACCGTTTCGGCCGAGCCCCCGATCCGTCCGGCCACCACCGGAGTCCCCGCCGCGTTGGCCTCCACCGGCATGATGCCGAAGTCCTCGACCGGCGGGAAGATGTACGCCAGCGCCCGCGCGTAGAGCTCGCGGAGCAGGGCCTGCGACGGTTTCGAGACGAAGAGGACCGGGACGGGCGCGGACGCGGCCAGAGTCCGCAGATGGTCCTCCTCGGGCCCTCCTCCGGCCAGCACCACCGGAATGTCGTTGACCGCGCCGAACTCGATCACCAGGTCCAGCCGCTTGTACGGGATGAACCGGGAGGCGCCGAGAACGTAGGTCCCGGGCAGGTACCCCAGGACGTCCAGCTCGGCAGCGTCGAGTTCGTGCTGCCGGCTGGACGCGTAGTACTCGAAGTTGACCGGGGGGTGGATGACCTCGCAGTCACGCTGCCAGGCGTCTTGGACGCGGGAGCGCACGAACTCACTGACGCACGCGATGGATGCCGCTTCCTTAGCGCGGGCGCGGTCCACCGCCTGCAGGGGCTTCGACACCAGTTTTGCCACCGGCGAGTTGCCCCGCTGGTCTAGCTCCGGATTCCAGATGTAGCGGGCCGGCGTGTACGCGTAGACGTACTTCGGAACTTCCCCGAATGTGCCGTCCAGCTTGGCATGGTGTGCGAACAGGTGGGAGCTGCACAGGATCCAGTCCGGCACCTCCGGAACTCGGATGGACCTCCACGTAGGAAGCATGAATGGCAACGCCACACTTTTGTGCCGACGTAGCGAAGTGCGGGCCAGCCAGGACTCTGTGACCGGCCGTCTCGCGAACCGTCCTGGGTAGTCGTCCCAGAGGCAGGCGATGCCGGCGTCAGGGAACACCCCGGCCATCTCCTCCACGACCTTCTCGGCCCCTCCGTACTGCTCGAACCACTCGTGGACGATCAGGCCGGCCATGCGACATCTCCTCCGTCGGAGCGGCTCATCGGACCAGGACCTTCTGCTCTGCGAGGTCGTGATTCACCATCATGGAGATCAGGCTGGGGAAGTCCATCTTCGGCTCCCAGCCCAGGACGGAACGAGCTTTGCTCGAGTCCCCGACGAGTGACTCGACGTCCGCCAGGCGCAGGTAGGCCGGGTCCCGGGTGACGTACTCGGACCAGTCGTTGATGCCGACCGTCGAGAACGCCACGTCCAGGAGGTCCCGGATGGAGTGGTCCCTGCCCGTGGCGATCACGTAGTCGTCCGGGGTGGGCTGCTGGAGCATCAGCCACATGGCCTCCACGAAGTCACCGGCAAAACCCCAATCCCGCCGGGCGTCCAGGTTGCCGAGGGCGAGCTCCTGCTGCAGCCCGAGGCTGATCCGGGCCACCGCCCGGGTCACCTTGCGGGTCACGAACTCCGGTCCGCGGCGGGGGGACTCGTGGTTGAAGAGGATCCCGCTGGAGGCGTGCATGCCGTAGGACTCGCGGTAGGTGATCGTCATGTAGTGGCCGTAGACCTTCGCCACTCCGTAGGGCGATCGCGGCCACAGGAGGGTCCGCTCGGTCTGCGGCACCTCTTGGGCCTTGCCGAACATCTCCGAGGAGGAGGCCTGGTAGAAGCGCACCTTCTCGATGTCCCGGCCGGCGTAGAGCCGGGTCGCCTCGAGCATGTTCAGCACCCCGAACGCCGTCACGTCACTCGTCAGCGAGGCGTTCTCCCAGGAGTACCCCACGAACGAGATGGCCCCGAGGTTGTAGACCTCGTCCGGCTCGGCGATACTCAGCACGCGGATGAGGCTGGAGATGTCCGTCAGATCCCCGGTGAGGATCTTCACCTCGGGGATCATCCGGTGGAGGATCTCGCGGCGGGGATTGCTCTGGCCCCGGACGAGACCGTAGACCTCGTATCCCTTGTCGATCAGGTACTCGGCGAGATACAGCCCGTCCTGACCAGTGATCCCGGTGATGAGCGCGCGCGGCATGCTGGACCTTCAGCTTTCGTGTTCCGGAGTGGGGGGATGAGGACAGCAAGTGCCCTTCCGGTTGTCCTGAGGTTATCCGATGATGCCGTCCTGGCCAGGTTCTTCCGATGGCGCCGGTCGACACGGAGGCATGTCGCGCTCCACGGACCGCCCGTCACTAGACTCCATGCACATGGGACAAATTCTGGTCACCGGCGGAGCCGGCTTCATCGGTTCCAACTTCGTCCATCACGTCCTGGAGCACCGGGAGCACTCGGTCGTGGTCCTGGACAGCATGACCTACGCGGCCAACCGCGCTTCCCTGGACCGTGCCGACCCCGAGCGGTGCCGCCTCGTGGAGGGGGACATCTGCGACCGAGGCCTGGTCCACGACCTCGTGGGTGCCGCGGACGCCGTGGTGCACTTCGCGGCGGAATCCCACAACGACAACTCGCTGTCCGATCCGTCCCCGTTCGTGCGCACCAACCTGATCGGCACATTCACGCTGCTGGAGGCGGTCCGGGCCACGGGCACGCGTTTCCACCACATCTCCACGGACGAGGTGTTCGGGGACCTGGAGCTCGACGACCCCGCGAAGTTCACGGAGCAGACCCCGTACAACCCCTCGAGCCCGTACTCCTCGACGAAGGCCGGATCGGATCTGCTCGTGCGGGCGTGGGTGCGCTCCTACGGGATCGAAGCCACGCTGAGCAACTGTTCCAACAACTACGGGCCCTACCAGCACGTGGAGAAGTTCATCCCGCGCCAGGTCACCAATGTGCTCTCCGGCATCCGCCCGAAGCTCTACGGGGAAGGCAAGAACGTCCGTGACTGGATCCATGCCGAGGATCACTCCTCGGCCGTGCTGACCGTCCTCGAGAAGGGGCGGATGGGCGAGACCTATCTCGTCGGAGCCGACGGAGAGGTCGACAACCTCACGGTCCTGCGCACGATCCTGCGGCTGATGGGCCGACCGCAGGACGAGTTCGACCACGTGGTGGACCGTCCCGGCCACGACCTGCGCTACGCGATCGACGGCACCCGGACCCGCCAGGAGCTGGGCTGGGAGCCGCGCTTCACCGACTTCGAGGCCGGTCTGGCCGACACCATCAAGTGGTACCGGGATCACCGGGACTGGTGGGAGCCGGTCAAGGCCGCCACCGAGGCCAAGTACGCGGCGGTGGGTCAGTGAACGCGCCGCAGGTGAGCATCACGGCCATCCCGGGTCTGCTCGTCGTGGACCTGCCCGTGCACGGAGACAATCGTGGCTGGTTCAAGGAGAACTGGCAGCAGGAGAAGCTAGCGGCCGCCGGGCTGCCGGACTTCGGCCCGGTACAGAACAACATCTCCTTCAACGCCGCCCGCGGCACCACCCGCGGCATCCACGCCGAGCCGTGGGACAAGTACGTCTCCGTGGCCACCGGACGGATCTTCGGCGCCTGGGTCGACCTGCGCGGGGGCGAGACCTTCGGCGCCGTGGTCACGGTGGAACTCGGCCCGGAGAAAGCCGTGTTCGTCCCGCGCGGGGTGGGCAACGCCTTCCAGACACTGGAGGACGACACCGCTTACACCTATCTGGTCAACGACCACTGGTCGGCCGAGAATCAGGACGCCTATTCCTTCCTCAACCTCGCCGACGAGACCGTGGCGATCGAGTGGCCGATCCTGCTGGAGCACGCGCAGCTCTCGGAGAAGGACCGCCACCACCCGCGGATGGCCGAGGTCGAGCCGCTCGATCCGGCTCCGGTGCTGGTGGTGGGGAAGAACGGTCAGCTCGGCCGGGCCCTCGTCCACCTGCTCGAGGAGCGAAGCCTGCCGTACCTGGCCCTGGGCCGGGACGAGCTGGACCTGGCCGCGCCGGGGGAGTGGCCGGCGATCCGCTGGCGGGACTACCGGGCGGTCATCAACGCCGCCGCCTGTACCGCCGTGGATACGGCGGAGACCCCGGAGGGCCGCCTGGACGCCTGGGCGGTCAATGCCACGGGCGTGACCACGCTCGCCCGGGCCTGCGGTGAGGCAGGCGTGCCGCTACTCCACGTCTCGACCGACTACGTCTTCGACGGCACCCTGCCCGCGGGGCAGCAGTACGAGGTCGACGACGCCGTGTGCCCCGTCTCCGTGTACGGCCAGTCCAAGGCGGCCGGTGAGGCCGCCGTCGCGGCCCTGCCCGCCCACCACGTCGTGCGCACCAGCTGGGTGATCGGGGAGGGCAAGAACTTCGTCTCAACGATGGCCGCGCTCGCCGAGAAGGGGATCGACCCGGACGTCGTGGACGATCAGACCGGGCGGCTGACCTTCGCCGCGGATCTGGCCGAGGGCCTCTTGGCGCTACTGGACCAGCAGGTGCCGTGGGGTACGCACCACTTCACGAACGCGGGCGAGCCGATCACCTGGTACGGGGTGGCCCGAGAGGTCTACGCGGCCGTGGGCGCCGACCCGGAGCGGGTGTCACCCATCACCACGGCCGAGTTCACGGCAGACAAGGACGGCATCGCCCCGCGGCCCGAGAACTCCGTGCTGTGCCGGACCGTGCCGCCGGGCACGGCGCTGGACGTGGACCACCTGGCACGCCTGCACGAGTTCCTCACCGGCTGACTCAGGCCCGGTGCCGTGCTCCGGCGCCCGTGGGCAAGGCGGTCTCAGCGCCGGCGGCGGAGATCCGCTTGTCGGGCCGGTGACGGGGATCGAGCCACGCCTTGGCCTTCAGTGCCGGCTTCTCAACCAGCTTCCACGACATCAGTGCCAGCGGGAGGGTCAGCAGGAGGACGAGCACCGAGTTGGCGGCCACACCCCACGACGCCGTGCCGAGCAGCACAAGGATCTGCTGCACCGGGAAGGCGTAGATGTACACGCCGTAGGAGAGGTCGGTGCGCGTGGTCCAGTCGCTGGAGGGGGCGGCGCCCAGCCCGAGAAGCAGCACGGCGAGGGGCAGCTGGCCATAGAGATCCGCCCAGCCGGTCGCCAACAGGGCTGTGTAGACCAGTCCTGCGACGGCGACCTGCGCACCTGTCGGACGCCATTTGCTCGCCCAGGCCCAGATGGCCGCACCGACCAGGAAGTAGCCCGCCAGTCGAAGGCCGTTGAGATAGAGGTTGGTCGTGACGTCCAGCGGGCCGAGGGCCAGGGGGCGGAAGACGAGGACGGCGAGGAACAACGACGGCAGCACCCACCGGGCGTGCCGCACCGCCACGGCGAGACTGAGCACCAGGCCGATCGCCACGTAGGCGACGGCCTCGTAGAACAGGGTCCACAGGGAGCCGTTCCAGGCACCCGCGTACGGGATATTTGTGAGCGATCCTTCGATGCCCCACTGTGAGATCTTCAGGTCGCTGTTTCCAAGGACGAAGCCGACCGCGGATGCCACGTTCAGCGATGAGCCGTCGATCATGCCTGCGAGGGGTGCAAAGACGAACGCCACCGCGAGCAGACTGACGACGAAGGCCGGGTAGATGCGCAGAAGCCGCCGCCAGAGGTACGGCACGAACTTGGTCCGCACCCGGCTCTCGGCGATGAGGTATCCGCTGAGAACGAAGAACCCGTTGACGGCCACATCGGCCAGAAATTCGAGGCTCGTCCGCTCCGTGCCCGTCAACGGCCAGGCGTGGCCGAGAATGACCAGAGATGCCAGGATCAGACGAATCATGTTGAGCCGGTTGTGCCGGGTGCCCAATCGTTCCTTGAGGCTCATGGGGGAGGACGTGCCTTCCAGGGGGTGGGCAACGCGGCCGGTGCCGGATGCTGAGGGATAGAGGCCGGTCCTCGTGGCGCGGGGTAGGCGTGAGGCTGGCATGAGAGGTGCGACGGCCGGTACCGGGTCAGTACGCCCCTTCCTTCGCCAGCACCGCCTTGAGCGTGCGGACCATGATGAGGACGTCCTGGACCGGCGACCAGTTCTCCACGTAGTAGAGGTCCAGGCGCACGGACTGGTCCCAGTTGAGGTCGGAGCGGCCCGAGACCTGCCACAGACCGGTGATGCCGGGCTTCACGCGCATCCGGCGGTGCACGTAGTCCTCGTAGAGGTCCACCTCCGAGGGCAGGGGCGGGCGCGGGCCCACGATCGACATGTCGCCCTTGAGGACGTTGAGGAACTGCGGCAGCTCGTCCAGGCTGTACCGGCGCATCCAGGTGCCGGGGCCGGTGATCCGGGGGTCCTCCTTGAGCTTGAACAGCAGCCCGTGCCCCTCGTTCTGGCCCTCGAGCAGCTCGCGGACCTGCTCGGCGTCGGTGCGCATGCTGCGGAACTTCAGCATCTTGAACCGCGACCCGTCCTGGCCCACGCGCTCCTGGGCGAAGAACGCGGGCCCGCCGTCGTGGGTCCGCACGACGAGGGCGAGGGCCACCAGGACCGGCGAGAGGACGAGCAGCGCGGCCGC
Organism: Kocuria rhizosphaerae; assembly: GCF_044462265.1. Classification (NCBI taxonomy): domain Bacteria; kingdom Bacillati; phylum Actinomycetota; class Actinomycetes; order Micrococcales; family Micrococcaceae; genus Kocuria; species Kocuria rhizosphaerae. The sequence continues at coordinate 4,558 of NZ_JBISWL010000155.1, read as the reverse complement.
GGAGAGCACGATGTCCATGAGCCGCTTGGTCAGGGCCCGGCTGCGGCTCAGCCGCGGGGTGGCGACGTGGATGAGGGGGAGCCCGGCCACCTGCTGCATGTGGATCCGCGGTCCGGCGATGTCGGTCAGGCCGGTCTCCATGACCAGGCGGATGTGCTGGTCGGTGAGCTGCCAGCTGAGGTGGCGGATCTCGCGGGTGCTCAGGGGGACGTTGGAGGACATGATGACCGTCTCGATCCCGAGCTGGTGGCAGACCTCCATGACGCCCTCGACGGACGGCCGGTCGTGCAGGCTCAAGCCGTTGGGCGGCAGCTGCACGTGCTCGAGGTCCCGCGGCAGGGGGTACTTCGACGGCGGGGCGTAGACCGCCGTGGTCGCGAAGCCCGCCATGGGGTTGCCGCGCAGGGAGTCCACGAGCTCGGCCACGCCGCGCATCCGCCCGACGACGAGCGTCCGTGACATGGACCGGCCGGCCTGCCGGCTCTTCGCGAGCCGGTGGCGCACGGCGAAACGGCCCAGCACGAGCAGGCACAGCCCCAGGGGCAGGGCGATCAGCACGTAGCTGCGGGCGGTGGGGATGTTCAGGGCGAAGGAGAAGAGCGCGACGGTTCCGAACAGGACCAGCGTGGAGCTGACGACCTCCCGGGTCTCCTCGAGCCCGTAGCCGATGAGCCGGACGTCCCGGGTCCCGCTGAGTCCCAGGTGCACCCACCAGGCGAGCGCGAGGGCCACGCCGACGGCCCAGTACGGCACGGACACCGCGCCCAGGTGCAGTCCGGCGTTCTCGAGCTGGAACCGGATCAGCTGCGTGGCGGCCAGCGTGAGGACCAGCGCGAGGGCGTCCGAGGTCAGCATCAGCCGGACGTAGCTCTTCCGCCAGCCGCCGAGGGACCGCGGAACGAGTTCCTCCGTGAGGCGCGGGAACTCCTCGACCTCGGCGTTCTCGGCCCTGGCGATCTGGTCCACCTTCAGCACGGCACAGCTCCTCCCCGTGGCGGACGCGGCCCTCCGGGGATCGTCTTCCGCCCAGCCCGGGCGGAAGCCGTGGACGACGCGCTGCCACACTTCTGAGGACAAGTTTAGGGATGCAAATGCATGCATTCACGACTATGACGCCGGAAGATGACACGACCACGGCCAGGAGCGGCATCGGGCCAGGTCCTGGACGGGTGGGTGCAAGGGCGGAGCTCCGCCCGCCGTGCGCAAAGTGGATGTTTAGTGCAGGGGCCGTCTGCGGTCCCGTGTGTGGGGACGGTCGTCAGGCCGCGTTCGAGGCCCGCGCGCCGCCGGTGGCGCCGCGGGGGTGCGCCTTCTTCAGCCGGCGCAGGACGTGCACCAGGCAGGACGGGTGGTACGCGGGGTCGACGACGATGGGGGTCCCCTCGTGGCCGTGGGCGGCCAGGACCGACTCCAGCTCGCCCTCGTGGCGCTCGAAGACCGTGTGCTTGAGGTAGTGCTCGTTGAAGAGCTCGGCCAGCTCCTGGGCGTAGGCCCACGTGGGGGAGCCGGGCTCGGTGCAGGCGCGCGGGTCCTCCCAGTCGGAGGGGGCGCCGACGGTCCGCAGCTGCTCCTCCACCACCCGCTCGAGCGCCTCGGGAGTGAAGGCCAGGGTCAGCTGGGCGACGTCGTCAACGATCTCCAGGCGGGTGACCGTCAGTCCCGCGGGGGAGCAGGACTGCAGGGAGCGCTGGGCGTCGGTCAGGAGGCTGCTGGAGGCCATCGGAGTCTCGCTTCTCCATCGAAGGTGGGTGCCGTCGGGGGGATGCTTCGATGGTATCCGGGCAAAGTCCCTGGTGGGGGCGGAGATCTGTCCCCACATGGTCCCCTTGGGCCCGGACAATAGTCTATTGTCCGGACAGGGGTCCTATGCAGATGGGGCTATTTTGCCGACCTTCGTCTAGTGGGCCCCGTGCGGCGCGAGCACCGCCCGGACGGTGCGGAGCAGGATCACGAGGTCCTGGACCGGCGACCAGTTCTCCACGTAGTAGAGGTCCAGGCGGACGGCCTGCTCCCAGTCGAGGTCGTCCCGGCCCGAGACCTGCCACAGCCCGGTGATGCCCGGCTTGACCCGCAGCCGGCGGCGGACGTGCTCCTCGTACCGGTCCACCTCCGTGGGGAGCGGCGGCCGCGGGCCCACGAGGGACATCTCGCCCTTGAGCACGTTGAGGAACTGGGGGAGTTCGTCCAGGCTGTGCTTGCGCATCCAGCGCCCGGGACCGGTGACCCGGGGGTCGTCCGCCATGAAGAACATGACCCCGCCCTTGGCGTCGTTGGCCGCCAGCAGCTCGGCCTGTCGCCGCTCGGCGTCGGGGTGCATGGAGCGGAACTTCAGCATCCGGAACCGGGAGCCGTCCAGGCCGATCCGCTCCTGGGCGAAGAGCACCGGACCGCCGTCGTGGGTCCTGACGATCGCGGCGAGCACGATCATGACCGGGCCGAGCACCAGCAGCGCGGAGCCGGCGCCCAGGACGTCCACGAGGCGCTTGAGCAGCAGCCGGGAACGCTGCAGGCGCGGAGTGGAGACGTGGATGAGCGGCAGCCCGGAGAGGTGCTGGGTGTGGACGCGCGGGCCGGCCACGTCGGTCAGCCCGGTGTCGAGGACCAGCCGGATGCGGGCGTCGGCCAGGTGCCAGCTCAGGTGCCGCACCTGCTCCGTGCTCAGCGGCGTGCTCGCGGCGAGCACGAGGGTCTCGGCGCGGTGGGCCCGGCACGCGGCCAGGATCCCCTCGACCGTGGGGAGCTGCCCGGCGGGCAGCGTGTTCGGCGGCACGGGCACCGCGGCCAGGTGGGCCGGCAGCGGCCGCTCGGCGGCGGGCGCGTAGACCGCCACGGGCTCGAAGCCCGACGCCGGGTGCTCCTGCAGGGTCTTCAGCATCTCCACGACGCCGGGCTCGCGGCCGACCACGAGGGTGCGGGACATCGCCTCGCCGGCCAGCCGCCGGCGGGTCAGCCCCCGGCGCACGGCGCTGCGCCCGGCCAGGAGCAGCAGCGTGCCCAGCGGAAGGGCGATCACCACGTAGCTGCGCGCCACCGGCACGGCCAGCACCCAGGCGGCGACGGCGACCGCCCCGAAGAGCACGAGCGTGGCGGAGACCACCTCGCGGTTCTCCTCGACCCCGGAGCCGATCAGGCGCACGTCCCGCGCGCCCCGCAGGTCCAGCCAGCCCCACCAGGCGGCGCCGAGCAGGAGTCCGACCAGCCAGTAGGGCACCGCGAGGCCGCCGAGCACGAGGTCTCCGGGGCCCGTGCCGAAGCGCACCAGCTGGGTCAGCCCGAGCGCGGTGATCAGGGCCGCGGCGTCCGCGCGCCGCAGCCGCCCGGCGTGGTCCTCGCGCCACGCGGCGCGCCGGCTTCTCGTGGTCGTCTTGAGCACCCTGGCCACTCCCCCCTGACGTGTCACGGTGGCCGGACCCGTTCCGCCCCCCGGCGTGGATCCTGCCCCTGTCGATGACTTTACAAGTGCACATCGAGGAAAGCACATGGGTCTCGGTGCGCCGGCGCCCGTCCGGAGCCCCTCCGCGGGCGGGTGTCCGCAGACCCGGGGACAGGATCCGGCCGCCGCGCCGGCGGCTGCGGAGGGCGCCGCGCCGTCGTCCCGCACCGTGTGCCCGGTCCGGCTCCCGGCCCGGCCCCCGGCGGGCCGGGGGTCGCGGCCCGGCGGGCGGCCCGTGCTACCCTGGTGCGGTTGCCAAGGCGAGGGGACCCCGCGGGGTCCCGTGATCGACGACGGCTGGTTGAACGTTCCCGTCCCCACTTGTGCGGCGGCGCCCCGAGAGGCGCGTCGCACGGCGTCCCGGACGCCGGGGGAGGGTCTGCGGCCGGTGTCGCCCGGTCGAATTGCCGAGAGAGCACGCACAGACCCGACACCGAGGAGTTCCCATGGTCGACACCATCCGCATCCCCGCCTCCACGCGCAGCGACTTCGGCAAGGGCTACGCCCGCCGCATCCGCGCCAACGACCAGATCCCCGCGGTCGTCTACGGCCACGGCGAGCCGCCCCAGCACGTGGTCATCCCCGGCCACACCACCATGCTCGCCGTGCGCCACTCCAACGCAGTGCTCGAGCTCGACATCGAGGGCGAGAGCCAGCTCGTCATGGTCAAGGACATCCAGCGCCACGCGACCCGCCCCGAGATCCTGCACGTGGACCTGCTCGCGGTCCGCCGCGGCGAGCGGGTCGAGGTCGAGATCCCCGTCCACGTCCACGGCGAGGTCGAGCCCAACGCCGTGCACAACGTCGAGGAGAACACCCTCACGGTCGAGGCCGACGCCCTGAACGTCCCGGAGGACGTCAACATCAACCTCGACGGCCACGGCGTGGGCGACCACGTCTACGCCGCCGACGTGCGCCTGCCCGAGGGCGTCGTCATGGTCTCGGACCCCGAGCTGCTCGTGATCAACGTCTCCGCGCCCCAGGCCCAGGACCTGGGCGAGGAGGCCGGCGAGGAGACCGCAGCGGCCCCCGAGGGCGACGTCGTGCCCGAGAACGAGGCCTGAGCCCCGGTTCCCGACCGACCCCGGTGATCCCGCGAGTGCGGGGCGGCACGCGTGCCGCCCC
>NZ_JBISWL010000154.1:0-24676 GCF_044462265.1 Kocuria rhizosphaerae | reverse complement strand
CACTTCTCGTGGACGCCCCGACCCCCTGGAGGCACCGATGTCCGACACATGGCTGGTGGTGGGACTGGGCAACCCCGGTCCCGAGTACGCGCGCACCCGGCACAACGTGGGACAGATGGTCCTCGACGAGCTGGCCTCCCGGGTGGACGGCGGCTTCAAGGTGCACAAGGCCCGCGCCCAGGTGCTCGAGTCCCGGCTGCGCCCGGGCGGGCCGCGGCTCGTGCTGGCCAAGCCGATGACCTACATGAACGTCTCCGGCGGCCCGGTGGCCGGGCTCGCCCGCTTCTACGGGATCCCCCCGGAGCGGGTCGTGGCCGTGCACGACGAGATCGACATCCCCTTCGCCGCGCTCAAGCTGAAGATCGGCGGGGGAGAGGGCGGGCACAACGGCCTGCGGGACATGTCCAAGGCGCTGGGCACGAAGGACTACCACCGGGTGCGGGTGGGCGTGGGCCGCCCGCCCGGGCGGACGGACGCGGCGGCCTTCGTGCTCAAGCCGTTCTCCTCCACCGAGCACCGGGAGCTGCCCTTCCTGCTCGACGACGCCGCCGACGCGGTCGAGATCCTCGTGGAGCAGGGGCTGCTCGAGGCGCAGCAGAAGTACCACTCGCGCTGACCCCGGCGCCGCCCCGGGGGCCGGCGCGCGGCCGCCGCGCAGGGACCGTCCTGCCCCCGCCGGTCTACGAGGCCTGTTCGGCGAGCCGCCGGGCCAGGTCCCGGCGGATCCACCACACGTTGACCAGCACCTGGCACAGGCCCATGGCCACCACGGTGCTCCACACGGTGCCGGTGGCCCCGAGCACGGGGATGAGCAGGAGCGCGAGCCCGACCTTCAGGGGGACCATCGCGACGATGGGCGCGATCTGGAACCGCAGGCCGCGCACGTCCGTCATGTACATGCCCAGGGGGAACTTGGCGGCCTCGACGGCCACGTAGGCGCTGAAGGCCAGCAGCAGCGGAAGCGGCAGCTCGATCTTCCCGTCCGAGACGAAGGCCACCACCCACGGGGAGACCACGCACAGCCCCAGGGCCAGCACGAGGCCGCCGGCCACGAAGACGAGCGACATCTGCCACGGCGCCTGGACCGTGGCCGTCGCGCGGTTGCGCGCGAACACCGGCCACAGGGCCACGCCCGCGGCGGCGACGGTCTGCAGGATGATCCCGAACAGCTGGTAGGCCAGGCTGTACCGGACGAGCTCCGCCTGGGTGCTCAGGTGCGAGAGCATGATCCGGTCGGTGGCGAGCGCGATCGGCAGGATGACCATCTGGACGAGCATCGGCCCCGCCACGTCCATGATCCGCAGACCCGGGAAGCGCCGGGGCCGCAGCAGCTGGCGGGCCACCCGGCCCAGCTGGGGCCGCAGCAGCCGGGCCGCCTGCCACAGGCCGAGGGCCCCGGCCAGGGCGTTCGCCCCGTAGGAGAAGACGGCGAGCCAACTGCCCGCGGGCGCGGAGAGCGCGATGGCCAGGCTCACCAGCAGGAGCATCGTGGGGGCCACCACGAACTGGTTCGCGATCTGGCGGGTCGTCCGTCCCAGGCCCACCAGGATGCGCGTGCCCACCGCCAGCGGCAGGCCCACGGCGAAGATCACCATGGCCGCCATCGCCGGCACCGCGGCCTGCTCGCTCATGGCGTTGCCCAGCAGCGGCCGCCACAGCCCGAAGACCGTCAGGGCCACGGCCACGAGGCAGATCGTGGCCGTGGAGAGGAAGATGATGCGGAACGCCGAGAGCAGGGTGCGCCGGACGACGTCGTCCTCCTGCGGGTGCTGCGAGGCCGCGATCACGGAGATGGCCGCGGCCGCGACCCCCAGGTCCGCGAAGGGCAGCAGGTCCCGCAGGGAGGTCAGCAGCCCGTACTGGGCGTAGGCCTCCGTGCCGAAGTGGCTGATGATCAGGCGCGTGGTGAGGATCCCGACGAGCCCGGAGACGCCCATGAGCACGACCTTGGCGCCCGCGGTGGAACCGACGGACCGGAACTGCTGCCGCCTGGTGGTCGCGATGATGCTCATCGCCGGGCGGCCTTCGGCTCCGGGGCCTCCGGCGGCGTGGGCAGGCCGGGCCGCCGCAGCCCCAGGAACCGGACCTCGCCGCGGGGCACGAGCATCAGGCCCAGGCACAGCGACAGGATCGGGGCGACCGTGTACAGCGGGCCGAAGAACATGGTCCACAGCGTGAACAGCAGCGCGGCCCCCTGGAGGGGCGTGAGGGAGCGCGTGGAGAACCGGCGGGCGAGCGCGTCCACCAGCGCCCAGACCAGGAGCAGCCCCAGCACGAGGCCGGGCAGCCCGAACATCGCCCACAGGTCGCCGAGACCCGAGTGCACCTCGAGGCTGCGGCCGAACATGTAGTTGTACACGTACCCGTTGTCGGGGTCGTAGTTGAGCCGGCCCATCGCCTGCTGGGCCGCGGCGATCCCCTCCGGATTGAGCACGGTGCCCGCGCCGAAGCCCTCCGGCCGGTGCAGGAACAGCCCCGCGGTGGCGCCCATCTCGGGCCGGCCGCCGAGCAGCACCGACCCCGCCCGCAACGCCTGCTCCTGGGTGCGCAGCTGCGTGGAGAGCCCGAGCACGCCGCTGAGCGCGAGCCGCGTGAACAGCTCGTAGGCCGCCAGCCCGAGCACGCCGACGAGCAGCACCACGCGCCCCGCGCCCAGGTGCCGCAGCCTCCGCGGCAGCGGCAGCGCCTGGAGCGCGAGGACCAGTGCCGCCACGAGGAACATCCCGGTCAGGGAGCGCGAGTCCTGGAGGGCCGAGGCCACCACGAAGGCCAGCAGCGTCAGCACGCCCGCCAGGCGGCTGTTCAGCGCCTGGACCGCGGCGAGCGCCAGGACGGCCAGCGGCATGCCCCACTGGTACTTCCACGGGTTGTCGAGTCCGGGGATGGTCGTGGCCTCGGCGAGCAGCCCGAGGCCGTACACGAGTCCGATCTGCCACTCGCTCAGCACGGGACGGAGCCACAGGATCAGCCCGGCGCCGGTCACGATCCCCGCCAGGAGGGCGGCGTTCTGCACGGTCATGGACGCGGAGACCTCGTAGGCCCCGGCGCTCGCCGCGGTCAGCCACACCCCCGTGAGCACGGCGGCGGCCGTCAGCAGCAGCAGCGCCGGCACGTGGCGGTAGCGGGCGGCGGTCGCCATCCACAGCGGCAGGAGGGCCAGGCCCAGGACGTGCCCGGTGGTCACCCCGGCGCCGACCTCCACCCGCAGGCCGGCGTTGAGCACCGCGACGACGGCGACGGCGAGCAGCAGCCACCGCAGCACCAGGTTCGCGTACCGGCGCCTGGCCGCCGGGCCGAGCCGCGGTGCGGTGCTGGGGACCGGGCTCCGCCCGCTCCCGGACCCGGACCCGGCCTGGTACCTCGACCCGGCCTCGGGCCCGTCCTCCGGCCCGTCCTCCGGCCCGGCGTCGGGCCCGGTGCCGGGCCCGGTGCCGGGCCTGATCCCAGGCTCCGTCCGGGGCTCCTGGCGGGCCGGTGTGCTCACGGCCGGTTCCTCGCCGCGGCCGGCCGGGCCGGCACGGCCGAGATGCCCCGCACGGACGCGAGCGCCCGCCGGTAGGCCCCGGCGTGCGCGGGCCCGGCGTGGGACCACGCCCGCCGGCTCAGGTCCGGGCGGGTGCCGCGGCGGGCCGGGGCGGTGGCGCGGACGTCCTGGAGGGCCCGGGTCAGGCCCGTGCCGTCCAGCTCGCCCGGGAACAGGTGCACCCAGCCCGGGCCGACCTCCCCGGCCAGCCGCCGGTTGACCTCGTTGTCGGGGACGAGCACGGGGCGGTCCAGGGACAGGGCCGTGAGGACGCCGCCGGAGTTGTGCATGTGCCGGTAGGGCAGGACCACGAGCTCGGACTCGGTGACGGCGGCGACCAGCTCGGCGTCGTCGACGAAGGCCAGGCGCAGGTGGACCCGGCGGTCGTCGGCGGCGAGCGCGCGGAGCTCGGCCGCGAGCTCCGGGCTCGTGGGCCTGCCGGAGACGCTCAGCGACAGACCCGGGCCCGGCACCGCCCGGAAGGCCTCGAGCAGCGTCTCGGTGCCCTTGTACCGGCGGATCTGGCCGACGAAGGCCAGGCGCCCCGGAACCGTCCGCTGCCGGGGCAGCCCGTCGAACCAGTCCCGGTAGTGGCCGTGCCGCACGAGGGTGTGCGGCTGGTCCTCCGGCAGCCGGGTGCTGTCGTTGAGGACCACCCGGTGGGCGGTGCTCCGGTCGAACCACAGGAGCAGGGCGCGCTCCACTCGGGAGAGCCCCTCGGGCAGGTGCAGGTTGTGCACGGTCCGCACGATCGCGGTGCCGCGGGCCCGGAAGCGCAGCACCATGAGCGCGAACAGCACCTGCCGGACGAGCTTCTTGGGCCCGGGCCGCCCGCCCACGAGGATCTCCGGCCAGTGGGCGTGGAAGACGTCGACCTGCCCGGTCAGGGCGGTGGTCCAGGAGAACGTGGCGAACCCGATCCCCTCGGTCCGGTCCAGCGCCTCGGCGAGCTGGACGATGTAGGGGTTGGTCGTCGGCCGCGGGTCCGGGAAGGAGGAGAGGACCGCGATCACGGCCGTGCCCCCTGCAGCTCCGGCCGGCCGGCCGGCTCCCGCCCCGTCGGCCCGGCGGCGGGGGCGGGCCCCCCGGCGGCCGGCGTGGAGCTCCCGGCGCCCGGTGTCGCGCCGCGCGGACCGGCCTCCGCGCCGGGTCCGGGACGGGACGACCCCTGGGCGAGCCGCGCCCGCAGCAGCGCGTGGCGGGCCACGGCCAGGAGCACGCCGAGGAAGAGCCCGAGCGCGCCGCCGCCGGCGAGGTGGAGCTCCAGCCGCGGGGCCACCGGGTCCTGCGGGGTCACGGCCCGGGCGACGGTGCGCAGGTCCAGGGTGGTCGAGTCGGCCTCCGGCTTCGGGGCCGCGTCCTCGACGGCGGTCACCAGGTGCGCGGCGACGGAGTTGGCGACCTGGGACGCCCGGCCGCGGTCGGTGTCGGTCACCGTGATGTTGATGATGGAGGTGTTCACCGGCACCTGTGCGCCGACCCGGTCGGCGAGCACGTCCACGCCGTAGGGCAGGTCCACGTCCCGGGCCACCTCGTCCAGGACCACGCGGCTGTTGGTGAGCTCCGCGTAAGAGTGGATCTGGTAGTTCATGTAGTTGCCGACCTCGCCGAGCTCGTGGGTGGCGACCCCCGGGCTGGGGGTGAGCAGCACCGAGCTGCGGGCCTCGTACGTCGGCTCCGTGTTCGCCGCCAGCAGGGCGCCGCCGCCGACCCCCAGGGCGGTCAGGACGAGGATGACGATCCAGTGGCGCCGCAGCGCGACGAGGTAGTCGAGTGGTTCCATGACGGTGTGCTCCCCCTGCCGACCCGTGGGGCCGGTGCCCGGCAACGGCCTGTGCCCCCGCCTCCGGTGCGGCCCCGGTCCGCTGATGCGCACGGCGAGGTCCGGCCCCGTTCTTCGCACGTGCAATCGAATGTATTTGCATTCGAAGCGTACCGAGCGGGACGCCGTCGCGACCCCCGGGGAGGAGACCTTCTTGTGGGGACACGGCGGGGCCGTTCTGGGGACGTCCCCGGCCGGCGGCGGACGGCGAGCCGCGCTCCGACGTGCCCTCCGGGTCGTCCGGACGGCGGCTCGCCGGGCGGCCCGGCGGAGGCGCCCGAACCTACGGGGCGTCGAGCTTGTCGACCTCCACGCCCTGGTCGCGCAGCTTCCGGTAGTGCCTGTTGCGCACGGTCAGCAGCGTGCCGCCCAGCACGGCGGCCAGCGCGGAGCCCGTGAGGATGCCCACCTTGGCGTGCTCGGCGTGCGCGCTGTCGGGCCCGAAGCTCAGCGCCGCCACCAGCAGGGAGACGGTGAACCCGATCCCGGCCACCAGCGAGAGCCCGCCCAGGTCCAGCCACGTGTAGTCGTCGTCCTTGGACGCCGGGGTGAAGCGGTCCACGAGCCAGGAGGCGCCGAAGATCCCGATGGTCTTGCCCAGCACCAGGCCGAGGACGATCCCGATGGCCACCGTGTCGGTGAGGGACCGGGCCACCCCGTCCACCCCGCCCACGGCCACGCCCGCGGAGAAGAACGCGAAGGCGGGGATGGCCAGTCCGTTGGACAGCGGCCGGAAGCGGTGCTCGAGGGTCGGGGCGAGGCCCAGCTCCGGGACGTCGTGGCGGATCACCCGCGGCTTCACGTGCAGGACCGGGACCATGAAGCCCAGCAGCACCCCGGCGATCGTCGCGTGCACGCCGGCCTCGAGCACGAACAGCCAGGTCAGCAGGCCGATCGGCAGGAGGATCACCCAGGCGGCCCAGGGCCGGGTCAGGAAGAAGATCATGAACCGCTGGGTGAGGACGTAGAACAGCGCCAGCGGCAGCAGGGCGAACAGCAGGAACCGGGCCTCGAGCCCGTCCGTGTAGACGAAGGCGATGATCACGATCGCGATGAGGTCGTCGACCACGGCCAGGGTCAGCAGGAAGGTGCGCATGGCCACGGGCAGGGAGGCGCCCACGACGGCGAGCACGGAGACGGCGAAGGCGATGTCGGTCGCCGTGGGGATCGCCCAGCCACGGATCGCGGTGGGGTCCGAGCCGGCGGCCGAGTGCACCGCCACGTAGATCAGCGCCGGGACGACGACGCCGCCCACCGCCGCGACGACCGGGAGCATCGCCTTGCGGATGTTGCGCAGCTCGCCGTCCACGAACTCGGTCTTGAGCTCCAGGCCGACCAGGAAGAAGAAGATCGCCAGCAGTCCCTCGGACGCCCACTCGCCGACCGTGTGGTCCAGGCCGGGGAAGTCGATGCCGATGTGGGTGTCCCGCAGCGCGAAGTAGCCCTCCGCCCACGGGGAGTTCGCGATCACGAGCGCGGAGAGCATCGCGGTCAGCAGCAGCACACCGCCCACCACGTCCTTGCGGAGGAAGCCGGCCAGCCCGGGCCCGTGCTGGTCGGTCTCGGCTGCGGTCACGGTTGACTCCTGTTCGCCGTCGTCGGGGATCCTCGTCAGTGTAGGCCCGCGACCGGGGCCGTCCTCACCGGGTGAGCCAGGCCTCGGCCTCCCGGGACTGCAGGGACAGGGCCTTGCCGATGAAGGGCTCGGCGGCCTCGGCCACCTTCTTGCCCACGAACGGGATGTTCGACTCGACCACGCAGTGCACGTGCACCTCGGTGGCCTCCCCCTGCGGGGTGAGGGTCTGGGTGGCGCTGCCCGAGATGGGCAGCGCGGCCACCGAGATCTGCGTGCGCACGATGCGGACGCCGTCGGCGTCCGGGGTGTGGTAGGTGTCCACCTGGGTCAGGCGGACGGAGGAGCCCACGAAGCGGCGGGCCATCTCGGGGAGGCGGTCCGCGTTCATCGCCCGGACGGTCGTGACGGCGAACTGCGCCTCGACGTCCCCGACGACGTCCACCGACTCCAGGGTCGCCCCGGCCCGGTGGGTCACGTGGCGGATGAACTCCTCGTCGGAGAAGGTGACCACGACCCGGTCGAGGGGGGCGGGGACGGTGGTGGAGGCGGTGACGGCCATGGGGGCTCCTCGGGTGGGGATCTCGGTTCCGCTTCATCCTAGAGAACTGTCCCCGTCGCGCGACAGGCGCAGGCCGTGGCCGCCCCGCGGGACACCGCCGCCGCATGATCGGCTCCGGGGGCGGCCGCGTGGTGCACTGGGGGGAGCAGAACTCCCCGGAGGCGCACATGACCCGCAGGAACCGGCACGTCCGCCCGGCCCGGGCGCTGCTGGGCGTCGTCCTGCTCGCCCTGACGGGATGCGCCCCCGACCCCGTCGGGTCCGGAACGGCTCCCGCCGACCGTTCCCCCGGCGGCTTCGTCCGGGCGGCCGGCCGGGGCCTGGCGGTGGACGGCGAGCCCTTCCGGCTGAAGGCCGTGAACTTCTCCAGCGGCTACTACGACGACGTCGACGGCTCCGCGCTGCTGGACGCCCCGCACCACACCGAGCAGGACGTCGAGCACGCGCGGGCGATGGGCTTCAACAGCATCCGTCTGGCCGTCGACGGGAACTGGTACCTGGACGACCCCGACGTGTTCTGGCACTGGCTGGACCGCAACGTCGGGTGGGCACGGCGGCACGACGTGCGGCTGATCCTCGACCTGCACGTTCCCATCGGCGGGTTCTGGCTGGACCGGGGCAGCGAGGCCTACGGCTTCGACCTGTGGTCGGACCCTGACCTCCGGCGGCAGAACGCGCAGCTGTGGCGCGAGATCGCGGACCGGTACCGGGACGAGCCGGCCGTCGCGGCGTACGACCTGCTCAACGAGCCGGTGACGACCGACCCGACCGGCGAGCAGTGGCAGGAGTTCGCCGAGCAGCTGGTGGACGCGGTGCGCTCCGTGGACGAGAACCACCTGCTGGTGGTCGAGGCCGTCCACGGGGTCGACGGCCTGTTCGGCACGGCCGGGACGGACCCGCACTTCCTGGTCGGGGACGACAACGTCGTCTACGACTTCCACTTCTACGAGCCGTTCGCCTACACCCACCAGTACGCCGGCTGGATACCGGCCGGCGACGGCGGCACCTACCCCGACCCGGACGCCCTCATGGCCACCGGCGAGCCCCGGCGGCTGCCGGGGAGCACCGTGGCCACCGGCGCGCTGCCCATGGGCACGTCGGAGTGGCGGGAGTTCGACAGCGGCAGGGTCGTGATCGACGACGGATCCGCGGCCGCCGCGGCACCCGTGGCCGTCGTGGACGGCGGCATGCGCGGAACCGTCCGGTTCGACGCCGTCACCGTCACCGAGTATGCCCCGGACGGGACCGAGCTCCGCCGGGTGGTCGACGACCGGATCGGCGCGGCCGACGCCCTGAACTGGTACGAGTGGCAGAGCGGGGACGGCACGGCGCCCGCGGCGCAGTTCGAGCGGGAGCCCTCCGGGCACGACGACGACGGCGGCCTGTCGGTCACCGACGCCTCGCCGGCGGACTCCGTGGCGGGCTGGAGCAACGAGGGGCACCTCTTCGAGGTGGTGCCGGGGAACCGGTACCGCGTCCGGGGCTGGATGCGGGGCGAGGACGTGAGCGGCCGGGGCGGCACGGACCCCCGGATCCGGTGGCGGCTGGACGTGTACGCCCAGCCGGCCGGGCCCGAGGAGGGCCGCTTCCTGCCCCGGGACAGGACGTACCTCGAGGAGGAGCTGAGGGAGCACCTGGAGTTCGGCGCCGCCCACGGTGTGCCGATGTCGGTCCTGGAGTTCGGCGCCGTCCGGCAGACCTTCGAGACGGAGGGCAAGGGAGGAGCGCGCTGGGTGGCCGACGTGCTCGACCTGCTGGAGGAGCACGAGCTGAGCTTCGGCTACTGGGAGTACCGCGGCCCCGACATGGGCATCCTCCGCGGCGGCGAGGAGCCGTCGGAGGAACCCGCGGGAGAGCTCGAGGCGGTGTTGCGGCGCGAGCTGCGCTGAGCGCCGGCGTGCTCGCCGGGCCCCGCGGACCGGGGCGGACCCCGGGGCCCGTCGAGCGGTGTCGGGGCCCGGGAGTAAGCTGGACCCCGCGAACCCCGGCTCCCGCAGCCGCCGCCCCTCAGGCCCTTCCGCCAGCGTCCCAGGAGACTGCGCACCCATGACCTTGTCCGGACTGCTCGCCGCACTCGAGGCGGAGCGCTCCTTCGCCAACATCCGCACCCAGGCGTCGCTGCCGCCGGGGGAGCGCAGCCCCGAGACCGTGATCAGCGCCCCCGACGGCATGCGCGCGGTGCTCACGGCCGAGATCCGCCGCGCCCTGGACGACGCCGACCGGGCCGGCGACGAGGGCGGCTCCGGCGACGCGGACGTCGCGGGCCGGGCGCCCGTGGTGCTGGCCGTGACCGCGACCGGGCGCGAGTCGGAGGACCTCGCCGCGGCACTGGGAGCGTACCTGCCCGAGGGGGAGGTCGCGGAGTTCCCGGCCTGGGAGACCCTGCCGCACGAGCGGCTCTCCCCGCGCTCGGACACCGTCGGACGCCGGCTGGACGTGCTGCGCCGCCTCGCCGGCAACGACCCGGCCCGCCCGGTCCGGGTGCTGACCGCACCGGTCCGCTCGGTGCTCCAGCCCGTCGTCGAGGGCCTGGGGGACATGGCGCCCGTGCGGTTCGTGCGCGGCGAGGAGCCCGGCTTCGAGGAGTCCGTCCGAGCGCTCGCGGACGCCGCCTACGCCCGGGTGGACATGGTGACCCGGCGGGGCGAGTACGCCGTGCGCGGCGGGATCATCGACGTCTTCTCCCCGGTGGAGGACCACCCGGTGCGCGTCGAGTTCTTCGGCGACGAGGTCGAGGAGCTGCGCTGGTTCGCCGTGGCCGACCAGCGCACCCTTCCGGGCCGGGGCCACCCGGGCTCCCTCGTGGCCCCGCCCTGCCGCGAGGTGCTCATCACCCCGTCCGTGACGGCCCGCGCCGCGCGGCTGAAGGACCGGCTGCCCGGGGCAGAGTCGATGCTCGAGCGGATCGCCGGCGGCATCTACGTGGAGGGCATGGAGTCGCTCGCCCCGCTGCTCGTGGACGGCATGGTGCCGGTCCTGCGGCTGCTGCCGCCGGGATCCGTCGTCGTCGTCGTGGAGCCCGAGAAGGTGCGCACGCGCGCCCACGACCTCGTGGCCACCAACGAGGAGTTCCTCCTCGCCGCGTGGGACTCCGCCTCGGACGGGACGTCGGCCCCGCTCGACCTCGCCGCCGCGGAGGGGGCGGGCGACGGCGAGGGACGCACCCTGGCCTCGGGCTCCTTCCAGACCCTCGGCGAGGCCCGGGCCACCGCGCTCGAGCACGGGACCGCGTGGTGGGCGCTGACCGCCCTGAACCTCGGCCTCGGCGCGGCCGTCGACGCCGACACCTCCGACGACGAGGTCGCGCTGCTGGACTCCGAGGCCGACACGCTGACCGTGGCCGCGCGCGACCCGCTGGGCTTCCACGGCGACGTCGAGGCCATGCTCGAGTTCCTGCAGGGGCGGGTGGCCGACGGCTGGCGGGTCGTCGCCGTGACCGAGGGCCCCGGCCCGCTGGCCCGCATCGCGGAGCTGCTGCACGACGCCGGGATCCCCGCGTCCCGCCGGGAGTCGCTCGACGAGCTCCCCCAGCCCGGGGTCGTGGAGCTCACCACGGCGGTCGCGGGGAAGGGGTTCGCCCTCGACGGGCCGCGGATCGTGCTGCTCACCGAGGCGGACCTGCTCGGCAAGGCCAGCCCGTACACGACCAAGGACATGCGCAAGCTCCCGGTGCGGCGCAAGCGCAACGCCGTGGACCCCCTGGCGCTGTCCCCG
This sequence comes from Kocuria rhizosphaerae, assembly GCF_044462265.1. Taxonomy (NCBI): domain Bacteria; kingdom Bacillati; phylum Actinomycetota; class Actinomycetes; order Micrococcales; family Micrococcaceae; genus Kocuria; species Kocuria rhizosphaerae. Next base: position 13,482 of record NZ_JBISWL010000154.1, on the reverse strand, counting down.
GGGGACTTCGTGGTCCACGAGCAGCACGGCATCGGCCGTTTCGTGGAGCTCATCCAGCGGCCCATCGCGGGGGCGGTCACCAAGCCCGGTCAGCCCAAGCCGGTGCGCGAGTACCTCGTGCTCGAGTACGCGCCGTCCAAGCGCAACGGCCCGCGCGACCGGCTCTTCGTGCCCACCGACCAGCTGGACCAGGTCACCAACTACGTGGGCGGGGAGACCCCGACGCTGTCGAAGATGGGCGGGGCGGACTGGAACAAGACCAAGCGCGCCGCGAAGAAGGCCGTCAAGGACATCGCCAACGAGCTGATCCGGCTGTACTCGGCACGGATGGCCTCCCGCGGCCACGCCTTCGGCCCCGACACCCCCTGGCAGCGCGAGCTCGAGGAGGCGTTCCCGTACATCGAGACCCCCGACCAGCTGACGACCATCAACGAGGTCAAGGCCGACATGGAGCGGGAGGTCCCCATGGACCGGCTGATCTCCGGGGACGTGGGGTACGGCAAGACCGAGGTGGCCGTGCGCGCGGCGTTCAAGGCGGTGCAGGAGGGCAAGCAGGTGGCCGTGCTCGTGCCCACGACCCTGCTGGCCCAGCAGCACGCCGAGACGTTCACCGAGCGGTTCTCCGGCTTCCCCGTCCACCTGGCCGCCCTCTCCCGCTTCCAGACCGCCAAGGAGACCCAGGCGACCCTCGCGGGTCTGGCCGACGGGTCGATCGACGTGGTCATCGGCACGCACCGGCTGCTGTCCAAGGAGGTGCGGTTCAAGGACCTCGGCCTCGTGGTGATCGACGAGGAGCAGCGCTTCGGGGTGGAGCACAAGGAGAAGCTCAAGGCCATGCGCACCAACGTGGACGTCCTGGCGATGTCCGCGACGCCGATCCCGCGCACCCTGGAGATGTCCCTGACCGGCATCCGCGAGACCTCCACCCTGGCCACCCCGCCGGAGGAGCGCCACCCCGTGCTCACCTATGTGGGCGCCTACACGGACAAGCAGGTCTCCGCGGCCGTGCGCCGCGAGCTCATGCGCGAGGGGCAGGTGTTCTACATCCACAACCGGGTGTCCTCGATCGAGCGCAAGGCCAAGGAGCTCGCCGAGCTCGTGCCCGAGGCCCGGATCGCCGTGGCGCACGGGCAGATGTCGGAGTCCCGGCTGGAGCAGATCATCGTGGACTTCTGGGAGAAGAAGTTCGACGTGCTCGTGTGCACCACGATCGTGGAGACGGGCCTGGACATCGCCAACGCCAACACGCTGATCGTCGACGGCGCGGACCGCTACGGGCTCTCGCAGCTGCACCAGCTGCGCGGGCGCGTGGGCCGCGGCCGCGAGCGGGCCTACGCCTACTTCCTGTACCAGGCCGAGAAGCCGCTGTCCGAGACGGCCCTGGAACGGCTCAAGGCCGTCGCCGCGCACAACGAGCTCGGCGCCGGCATGCAGCTGGCCGTCAAGGACCTCGAGATCCGCGGCGCCGGCAACCTGCTGGGCGGGGAGCAGTCCGGGCACATCGCCGGCGTCGGCTTCGACATGTACCTGCGGCTGGTCGGCGAGGCCGTCGCGGAGTACCGCGGCGAGGAGGACGAGCGGCCCACCGAGATGAAGATCGAGCTGCCGGTCAACGCGTACCTGCCGCACGACTACGTGCCGGGGGAGCGGCTGCGCCTGGAGGCCTATCGCAACCTCGCCAACGCCGCGAGCGAGGAGTCGATCCAGGAGGTCGCCGACGAGCTCGCCGACCGCTACGGCGAGCCGCCCGAGCCCGTGCAGAACCTCCTGGAGGTCGCCCGGTTCCGGGTGGCCGCCCGCGCCGCAGGGCTCACCGACATCGGGGCGCAGGGGACCACGATCCGCTTCGCCCCGGCGGACCTGCCCGAGTCCCGGCAGATGCGCCTGGCCCGCCTCTACCCCGGCGCGCAGGTCAGGACGGTGCCCGGCACCGAGACCGGGCAGGTGCTCGTGCCCAAGCCCAAGACGGAGCGGATCGGCGGCAAGGACCTCGTGGACCGGGAGATCCTGGACTGGGCGCGCGGCGTCGTCGAGGCCGTCTTCGCGAAGGAGCCCGCCACGGCCTGAGCGCCCGTGCCTCCCCGCGCCGGACCGGGTCCCGGCGCGGGGAGGTGCGGCTCGGCCGGCAGCGTCGACGGCGGTTCCTCGTGCAAATTCGTCACAAACGACGTTCTGCGTGCTCCACCCCGCGGATTGCCGTCAGACTGACCGTAGTCGTGGGCGACAGGCCGGCACACCGCGGGGGCGGTGTGCTCGCACCGTGGGGACTTCTTGCGCCGGATCGTGGGGGCACCACCCTGATCACTCATGCTCAGTGCAGTGATGTCAGGGGGGAACACGCCGTGAGTGGTGTCAGCAGTGCCGATGGAGACCAGTCCTCCGGGACGTCCACCGCCGGGCAACCGGTCCGGGACCGCACGAACAGGCGGGCGCCCGGCCGGGACCGCTACCTCGACCTGCTGAGGGCCATCGCCCTGGCCCGTGTGGTGGCCTTCCACACCTTCGGCGGCGCCGTGTTCGCGCTGATCTTTCCCTCGATGGGCGTCATGTTCGCGCTGGCGGGCTCGCTCATGGCGCGGTCCCTCGAACGGCCCGCGCTGGGCGTCCTCGCCGGCCGGACACGTCGGCTGCTGCTGCCCCTGTGGGTGTACAGCCTGACCGTTCTGGTGCTGCTGTTCGTCCACGGATGGCGACCGGGACAGACCGGCAACGGGTCGCTGCAGCCGCTGCTGCCGTGGTTCGTGCCTCTTGCGCATCCTCTCTACCCTCCGAGCCTGGGCGGCGAGGACGCCTTCCTGGCCGCCACCTGGCCGGAGTCGGCGAGCGGGATCCTCTGGTACATCGTGGCCTACTTCTGGTTCATGCTGCTGTCCCCGCTGCTGCTCAAGGCGTACAAGGCTCGCCCCCTGCTGTCCCTGTTCGCCCCCCTCGCCCTGATGGCCTGCCTCGCCCCCGGACTGGTTCCCCTGCCCGCCGGCACGGGGGCCACGATCACGAACTTCGCCATGTACGGCTCCTGCTGGATGCTGGGCTTCGCCTACGAGGCCGGCCACCTGCGCGGCGTGCCGGCCCGGGTGGTCTTCACGGCCGGTCCGGCGCTCATGGGCCTCGGCTTCTGGCTGGCCGCCGCCGATCAGGGGGTGACGGGTTGGGACGTCAGCATCAACGGGACCCCCCTGGGCGGAGCCCTGTGGGCCTTCGGCTTCAGCGCCATGCTGCTGCGCATCTCGCCGTCGTGGAAAGAGCTTCCGCGGCCCATCCGTTTCCTGGACCGGTTCGTGACACTGGTCAACAACAGGGCGATGACCGTCTACCTGTGGCACAACATTCTCATCGTCCTCATCGCCGCCCTCAGGAACCCGCTGTACTCGGTGGAGGCCGTCAGGGAGCACGCGCCCTGGTTGCTGTGGGAGAAGTGGCCCCTGTACCTGGCGGTATGGGTGGCACTCGGTGTGGTGTGCCTCGGGGTCGGATGGGTGGAGGACGTGTCGGCGAGGCGCCCGGCCCGTCTCTGGCCTGACGGTTCCCGGCGCGAGCCCCGAGTCCGCCGGGCGTCGTCGCGGCGCGACGGCTCCGCCTCGAACGGCTGGATGTGGATGTACCCCAGGTCCTTCCGGGACAGCGCGCGGGTCTTCCTCGAGCCCGGAGCTGCTGTGCCGCCCGAGCCCGTCGTCGCACGCCGCCCGGGAACGACCGGCCCGCCCACTCCGGGGTGACGCCCGGTCGGCGGCGGGCACCCCGCTGGCCGACCACTCGGGAGCCGCCTCGACCGAGGTCCAGGGGACCCGGGAACACGGCACGGTCCGGCCTCGTCGTCCGCGGACGGCCCCGCGGCCACGACCGGGCCGGTCGTGTCCCTGTTCCGGAACGGATCGCCGCCGGCCCCGCCCCGCCCCGTGCCGGTGTCGACGTGCCGTGCAGGGCGACGCTCAGACGCGCTGTGCTCGGCGGGTGTCCTGGCTCATGGTGGACATGTCGAGGGTGCTGTTGGTGCGCTCCGGCTTGTACCAGCCGATCTCGCGACCCTTGAGCGCCTGGATCAGGGAGGCGTACACCAGATAGGCCCGCAGCGGCTCGTAGATGAGGCGGTACACCGGCACGATCACCAGGTGGTACGGGCTCTCGCCCACCATCCGGGTCGCGACGACGCAGATCACCGCCTGCACGAACGTGATGCAGAGTCCGAAGAGGATGAGGTTGTTCCACTCGCCCGACATGACGGTCGTCACCGAGAGGAAGGCGACGAGGGGCAGGAAGAGCAGCGGGGTGAGTGTCGCCACCACGGTGTAGGGCAGGGCGATCATCCCCAGGGCTCCGTACCGCGGGCGGAACACCATGTCCTTGTTCTTCCACAGTGCCTGCAGATTGCCGTAGGTCCAGCGCAGCCGCTGCTTGGCCAGGCCGTGGGCGGTGTCCGGGGCCTCGGTCCAGGCCACCGCCGCGTTCTCCTGCACCACCGCGTAGCCGAACCGCTGCAGGGTCAGCGTGAGGTCGGCGTCCTCGGCCAGGGTGTCGTGGGAGTAGCCACCGGCCCGCTGCAGCGCCTCCTTGCGCCAGGCCGAGCACGCGCCGGGGACGATGGAGATGGCTCCCACCGTGCTCTCGGCCATGCGCGTGACGCAGATGCCGGAGATGTACTCCAGCGACTGCCACGCGGTGATCAGGTTGTCGCGGTTGCCGACCTTGATCTGTCCGGCGACGGCTCCGACGGGGCGCGTGCCCTCGGGATCGTAGAAGTGACGGGCGAGCATGCGGATCGTCCGCGGCTCGAAGAGGGTGTCGCCGTCCAGGGTGACGACGATCTCGCCGCGAGCCGCCATGATCCCGTGGTTGCTGGCCACGGACTTGCCGCCGTTGGGCTGGGTGATCACCCTCAGCTGCGGCCACTCCGCGGCCAGCCGCCGCATGATGGCCAGGGTGTCGTCGGTGGACCCGTCGTCGACGGCGACGACCTCGAGGTTCGGGTAGTCGCTGGCCCGCAGGGCCGTCAGCGTGCGGGCCACGACGGGCTCCTCGTTGTACACGGGCAGCACGACGCTCACCAGGGGCAGCTGCTCGTCGGGGATGTCCTGCCACTGCCGGCGCCGCTGCCGCCGGTGACCGATGAGGGCGACCACGATGTAGAGGAACGACATCACGGTCAGCGACCCGATGCCGAACCAGAACAGCCAGTTGACCAGGACGTTGGGCACGGCGGTGAACAGGCCGACCACCGCCGCCGTCGCCAGGTCGTCGAAGGCAGGCTGGACTCCTGCTTGCGGGCGGTGCTCCCGGGGCAGGATCTCGGCCGGCGTCGTGAAGGTGTAGCCCTGCGCCCTCGCCCCGGCGATGATGTCGGCCACGCGCTCAGCGGATTCGGCTCGGTCGGCGCCGAGGCTGTGCAACCGGACGACGTGCCCCTTCCCGTCCAGCTCCGGAAGCCGGATGTCGGTCCCAGGGACGTGACCCGCGCCGGGAACCACCATGTCGTGACCGACGTGCAGGTACCCCAGCTGCTGCCCCTTCAGGACGGCGAGCGGAAAATCCTTCTTCTCTCCCTTCGGCACCCGGAACAGGGGAGTGCTGTATCCGCCGACAGCCCGCATGACGTGGTCCGTGCCGACGAGTTCTCCGCGGTGGCGCAGGCCGTGCTGCTGCCATGAGGTCAGGTGCGTCATGGTGTGGTTGCCGACCGTGTGGCCGTCCCGGACGGTCCGTTCGAACAGCCCGGCGTTCTTCGCGACGTTGGCTCCTGTTCCGAAGAACGTCGCGGGCACGCCCTCGTCGGCCAGCACGTCCAGGAGCTCCTCCGTGTACGCGGCGTGGGGCTCGTCGTTGAAGGTGAGGACCAACGTCTTGTCGGGGACCGCTCCGAAGCGCTCCACGACGTAGGGGCTTCGGCCGATCTCTGTCTTCTCCGCCGTGGTCACCGTGCGCAGGATCTCGCCGCTGAACGGGTCCTTCAGGACCGTCCGCCCGTCCACCTGATCGGCCAGCGACACGCGGGTGAAGACCGCGCCCGAGTCTTCGCCGATCACAGGAACCTCGTCCGGGTCTCCCGTGGCCAGCAGCTGCCGGGGATAGCCCACGTCCTGGTTCAGCGGTTCGGCGCGCACCGGGGTCAGGGCCAGCGGAACCGTCCACGCCAGGGCGCCGACGCAGATGGCGAGCACCACGACGACGGCGGTGAGAGCACGGGACCATCGCCGGCCGGTGGGGTCGAAGAAGACGGGGGCGGAGGTGAGGTCGGTCGATCGCCCGCCGTCCCGGTGAATCGGTGCCGACCGGCCGGCTCGACGCCATGACGGAAACGCCCCGATTCCCAACATCTGAGCCACTGCACACCCATTTCTCGCAGAGGGCGCCCTCGAACCGCGTACGGTTGAATCCCGGCCGTCCCCCCTGGTCAGCCCGCCCCTCCACAGCGTGGCAGGCCACCGACGGGACGTGCAGGGGGGCTCGACAGACGTCCATGAGAACGGGCGAAATGCTTGTGCATGAATGATTCAAGGCAAATTCCGCGGAAGGTGCTCGGCTGTCCCCCGGAAACCGTCCCCAGGAGTTGTCGCACGTCCCCTCATCAGGGGTGATCGGACGCTGTTCTGTCCCCTTTAGGTTCCACAGGCTTCGCTCCTGCTTTTCGTGCTGCATGACTCTCTGTTGCGTCCGGAGGCCCCGCTCCAGCACGTGGGCAGGCTGCGTTTCCGCGCTCCGCTCGATCCCCGCGGCGCCCGTCGGGGTGCTGCGCGTGGGGAACTCCGTACGCGTGGGGAACTCCGTACCATGGGTGAGGCCCGGTGCCGAAGGAGCGGCAGGCTCCCCGCCCGCCGGGGCGGAGCGCGTGGCACCGGTTCGACCCATCCAGGGGCCCTCGGATGGGTGTCCCCCGAACGGAGGACCGACCGTGCACGGACCACCCCGCCGGCGTCGCGCCGTGGCCGCGGCGATGGTGCCGGTCGTTCTCGGCGTGGGCACCCTCACGTCGTGCGCCAACCGGGCCTTCCAGGAACCCTGGTTCGGCAGCTACGTCGACACGACGGCGTGGCCGACGTTCGACTTCGCGTCCGTGGTGGACGGACGGCAGCACATTGTCCTCGGTTTCGTGGTCGCGGACCCGCAGGACCCGTGCGCCCCGTCGTGGGGCGGCTACTTCGGCCCTGAGGAGGCCGGGCAGCGGATCGACCTGGATCGCCGGATCAGTGCGGTCCGGGACCGTGGCGGGGACGTGGTCGTCTCCTTCGGGGGAGCGGCCGGGGACGAGCTGGCCACCGTGTGCGAGGATCCGGCGAGGCTGGCCGAGGCCTACCGGTCCGTCATCGACCGGTACGGGCTGACGACCGTGGACCTCGACATCGAGATGGACGATCTGGGGCGTCCGGGGGCGAACGCGCGCCGGGCCGCGGCTCTCGCGTCCATCCAGGAGGAGCGGAGGAAACCCCTCGACGTCTGGCTGACGTTGCCCCTGGGCCCGTCGGGTCTGGGCGACCCGGCCACGGACGTCGTCGCGCAGGTGCTCGAGAAGGGTGTCCGGTTGTCCGGAGTGAACCTCATGACCATGAACTACGGGGACGGGGCAGGGGACCGTGGCGTGGTGGCGACCACCACCGACGCGGTCCAGGCCGCCCACGACCGGCTCGGCGACGTGTGGGCCGCCGCGGAGCAGCCGCTCTCCGACGACCTGCTGTGGAACCGCATGGGCATCACCCCCATGATCGGCCAGAACGACATCCGGGACGAGGTGCTGGACCAGGAGTCGGCCTCGCGCCTGGCGGAGTTCGCGCGGGAGCGGGGCATGGGGCGGATGTCCTACTGGTCACTGAACCGCGACCGTCCCTGCGGCGACGACGTGCAGGACGTGCGTCACGCCGTCGCCGGCTGCAGCGGGATCGCCCAGGAGGCCGGCGAGTTCACACGGGTGCTGCGGGACGGGTTCGGTGCCTGACACCCGGCCACCACGAGAAACGGTCCCCTGCCGGCGGCAGGGGACCGTTCGTCGTCGCGCGTGGTGGAACCGTGCGCGGTGGGCCTACTCGACGACCTTCCCGTACTTGTCGCCGTGGTGGACGGCCGCGGTGCGGGCGTCGCGCTCGCGGACGTCCTGAGGCCCCTGCCCGAAGTCCGCCGCGGTGCGCTCGGCGCCGGCGACCTCGGTGGTCGTGGGGACGTCCATGGCCACGGTGCGCCCGCCCTCGGCGCGCTTGGCCGTGCTGGAGCGGAGCAGGCTCACGGGCACGAGCAGGGCCAGGCCGTAGAGCAGGAGCCCGATGACCCACACCAGAGGGTTGTCGGGGTAGCTGGCGAAGGCCCAGAAGGAGCCGATCATGATCGCCATGCACGCCGCCAGGAAGAGCAGGTTGTTGAGGGTCCGGCCCTGGCCGGAGAAGGAGCGCACGTCCTGGCCGCGGCCGGTGGTCGTAGACGTGCTGGTGGACGACGGGGCTCTTCTGGCCATGGATCTCACCCTTCAGGCGGTGCGGGGCGGCCGTCGTCGGCCGCGCGGGACATCGGCGCCCAGTCTAGTGGCTCACACCCCGCGGCCGGGACGGGCCGGACGGGCGCGCCCGGCTCATCCCAGGAGCGCGGGACCGCCGCTCGCCCCGATGCGCGAGGCGCCGGCCTCGAGCATCGCCAGGGCGTCCTCCCGCGTGCGGATCCCCCCGGAGGCCTTCACCCCGATCTCGGGGCCCACGGTCTCGCGCATGAGCCGCACGTCCGCCACCGTCGCGCCGCCGGTCGAGAAGCCGGTGGAGGTCTTGACGTAGTCCGCGCCCGCCGCCACGGCGGCCCGGCACGCGAGGACCTTCTGCTCGTCGGTCAGCAGGCACGTCTCGAGGATGACCTTCAGCTTCGCACCGCCCGCGTGGGCGGCCTCGGCGACGGCACGGATGTCGGCCTCGAGGGTCTCCCGTTCACCGGCGCGTGCGGCGGCGATGTCGATGACCATGTCGATCTCCTGGGCGCCCGCGGCCACGGCCGTGGCCGCCTCGAACGCCTTGACGGCGGTCGCGGACGCGCCCAGGGGGAAGCCGACGACGACGCAGGTCAGCACCTCGCTGCCCGCCAGCTGCTCCCGCACGAACCCGGCCCACAGGGGGTTCGTGCACACCGAGGCGAAGCCGTGCTGCCGGGCCTGCGCGCACAGAGCCGCGATCTGCTCGCGGGAGGCCTCCGGCTTGAGGAGGGTGTGGTCGATGGCGGAGGCGAGCCGGCGGAGGCTGGAGGGAGTCACGGACGGCCTTTCGAGGGTCGGGAGGGTCCCGGCCAGCCTACCGGCCGGGTGGCCGGGGACCCGGCCGCCGGCCTGCGCCGCCGGACGCCGGTCGGTGCCCGCGGCGGCTCAGCCGACCGCGGTCCGGCTCAGCGGGATCACGTGGGGGCGGCCCGACGTCGGTTCGGGGACGATCCGGGCCCGCAGCCCGAACACCCGCTCGAGGAGCTCCTCGGTGACGACCTCGCCGGGGCTGCCCTGCGCGACGACGCGTCCGGCGTCCATGGCCACGAGGTGGTCGGAGAAGCGCGCGGCCAGGGAGATGTCGTGCAGGACCATCACCACGGTCCGCCCGAGCTCGCGGTTGAGCCGGTGCACGAGCTCGAGGATCTCTACCTGGTGGGCGAGGTCCAGGTACGTGGTGGGCTCGTCCAGGAGCAGGATGTCGGTGTCCTGCACCAGCGTCAGCGAGATCCACGCCCGCTGGCTCTGGCCCCCGGAGAGCTCGTCCACGGGGGTGTCGGCGAACTCCGCGACCCCCGTGGCCTCCAGGGCGCGGCGCACGGCGTTCTCGTCGGCGCGGGAGAACTGCTGGTACCAGCGCTGCCGGGGGTGGCGGCCCCGGGAGACGAGGTCGGCCACCGTGAGGCCCTCCGGCGCGGTGTGGGACTGCGGCAGGACGGCCAGCAGCTGGGCGACCCGCCGCGTGGACAGCCGGGACAGCGGCACGCCGTCGAGGGTCACCGTTCCGGCCATCGGGCGCAGGAGGCGCCCGAGACCGCGCAGCAGGGTGGACTTGCCGCACCCGTTGGGCCCGATGACGGTGGTGATCCGGCCGTCGGGCACCGCCAGGGTCAGGTCCTCGACGACGGCCCGGCCGTCGTAGCCCAGCGTCAGGCCGCGGGCCTCGAGACGGGAGGAGGGGTCGGGGCTCATGGTGTTCTCCGTTGGGCGCGCAGGACGAGGTGGATGAGGTAGGGCGCCCCGAGCACGGCCGTGGCCACGCCCACCGGCAGGGCGACGGCCAGCAGGTTCGCCGCGGCACTGTCCGCCACCAGGACGAACACGGCGCCCACGAGCGCCGAGACCGTCACCGGCGGCACGGGCGAGCGGGTGAGCAGACGGGCGATCTGCGGGGAGGCCAGGGCCACGAACACGAGGGGTCCGCCGACCACGGTGGCCACCGCCGCCAGCAGCACCGCGAGGGTCAGGGCGCCCACGCGGATCCGGCCGAGACGCAGCCCGAGGCCGACGGCGGTGTCCTCGTCCAGCGCCGAGAGCAGCAGCCACCGCCCGGCGAGCACGGCCAAGGCCAGCAGGACCGTCGCGACCACGGCCATCGGGCGCACGAGCGTCCAGTCCTTGCCGTTGAGCGAGCCCATCATCCAGGTCAGGGCGTGGGCGGCGCTCGTGACGTCGCCCAGGGTCAGCATCCAGGTGGTCATCGCCGCCATGAAACCGGAGACGCCCAGGCCCACCAGGACCAGCCGGTAGCTGTCGACGCCGTGCCGGTAGGCCAGCAGGTACACCGCCACCCCGCTGGCCAGGCCCGCGCAGAAGGCCGCCGCGGGCATCCCGGTGGACGCCGCGAGACCGCTGAGCCCGGCGGCCCCGCCCTCGGCCAGCAGGAGCACGGCCACCGCACCGGCCGAGGCCCCGGAGGTCACGCCGAGGAGGTCGGGACTGGCCAGGGGGTTGCGGGCCACGGTCTGCGTGATCGCCCCCGAGGCCGCCAGGCAGGCCCCGACGAGGACGGCCGCGACCGCGCGGGGTGCCCTGAACTCCACGACCGCGAGCTGGACGCTCGCGTCCGGGGAGTTGCCGGCCAGGGCCGCCAGCACCTGCGGGTAGGGGATCGGCGTGCCCCCGAACGCCACGTGCAGGGCGGCGGCCGCGACCACCAGCACCGTCAGCACCGCGCCGGCGAGCAGGGCGGCGGGATGGACGCGGATCGAGACGGGCCCTGCGCGCAGGGCCCGCACCGACCGCAGCGGCGCGGGCCGCGCGCCGGGGCGGGCTGGCGCCGTCGTCGTCGGCGGGTGGGCGGTCGAGACGGGGTTCATACCGCGGCCAGCTTCCGGCGGCGGGCCAGGTGGACGAAGAACGGGGCCCCGGCGGCGGCCAGCACGACGCCGACGGACAGCTCACCGGGACGGGCGATCACCCGCCCGGCGGTGTCCGCCAGCAGCAGCACGCCGGCCCCGGTGAGGATCCCGGCGGGGACGAGCCAGCGGTGGTCCGGTCCCATGAGCGCCCGGGCGACGTGCGGCACCACCAGCCCGGCGAAGGCGATGGGCCCGGCCAGGGTCACGGAGGCGCCTGCCAGCAGCGTGATCGCGGCGATCCCGGTGGCCCGCGCCCGCGGCACGGAGACGCCCAGCGAGCGGGCCGTGTCCTCGCCCAGCGAGAGGGCGTTGAGCGGTCCCACGTTGAGCGCGGCCAGCAGCAGGCCGAGCGCCAGGAACGGCCAGAGGACCTCCAGGGACCCGTTGCGCACCGCCACCGAGCCCACCTGCCAGAAGCGCAGGGTGTCCAGGGCCTGGTCGTTGAGCAGCACGATCCCCGAGACGAGGCCCGTGCACAGGGCCGAGACGGCCGCACCGGCCAGCACCAGGGTGATCGGGGTGGCTCCGTGCCGGGCGGCCGAACCGATGAGGAAGACCACGACCACGGCCACGAGCGCCCCGGTGAACGCCAGCAGCGCCTGCGTCAACGGGGCGAGCGCCCCGGCCACGGCCGTCGTCGCCACGATCGCCAGGGCCGCGCCCTGGTTGATGCCCAGCAGGCCCGGGTCCGCGATCGGGTTGCGGGTGTGGCCCTGGACGAGCACCCCCGCCAGGCCCAGGCACGCCCCGACGACCACGGCGGTGACCGTGCGCGGCCACCGCAGCTCCCGGATGGTGACGTCCATCACCGTTCCCGAGGGGGTGGCCACGGCGTGCCAGGCCTCCGCGAGGCTCGAGGGCTGCCCGCCCACGCACACGCTGAGCACCACGGCGAGGAGGGCGGCCACCAGTGTCAGGGCCAGGCGCCGGGCCCGGGACCGGGTTGTGGTGCCGCGCGCGGGACGCCCTGCGAGTGCCGTCGCCATGTCACCTCGATTACATCAGGGAACTGTGAGCTAATGTCCGGCGGACTGCTACAGTCTGCCACAGTGAGGTGAGCCTCACCTCATCCGCATCCTGCTCCGCTCGACCGAAGGACCGATCCATGTCCCGTTCCAAGACGCTGCCCGCGGCCGTTCTCGGCCTGTCCCTGTTCGCCCTCACCGCCTGCGGGTCTGGAACGGCCGGGCAAGAGACCTCCTCCCCGGCCGCCACGACCGCCGCCGCCGGGGAGTCCGCCGCCGGCTTCCCGCGGACCGTCGAGCACGCGATGGGGGAGACGACCATCGAGGAGCAGCCGCAGCGCGTGGTGGCCCTGGACCCGAGCTACGTCGACGCCGCCCTGCTGCTGGACGCCGAGCTCGTCGGCTACGCCCAGTACCGGCAGGACCCGGAGGACCCGTTCGCGGACTATCTCGGGGACGTGGAGCAGGAGACGGCCGACTCCGTGAACGTGGGCACCATCGCGGAGCCGAACCTGGAGAAGATCCTGGAGCTGGACCCGGACCTCATCGTCTCCGCCAAGGTCCGCCAGGAGGCCCTCTACCCGCAGCTGGAGAAGATCGCCCCCACGGTCTTCTCGGAGTCCACGGGGCCGACGTGGAAGGAGAACGTCGTGCTGCTCGGCGAGGCCCTGGGCAAGCAGGAGCAGGCGGAGCAGGAGGTCGCCGACTACGAGGCCCGGGCGAAGGCGGTGGGCGAGGCGATCCTGGAGAAGGACCCCGAGGCGACCTACTCGCTGCTGCGCTTCGCCGGTGAGGACACCGCCCGGCTCTACTCCTCCGACTCGTTCATCGGGGAGATCATGGCGGACATGGGCATCCCCCGCCCCGAGGGCCAGCCGGACACCACCGAGAGCATCTTCGTGCCCCTGTCCCAGGAGCAGATCCTCGAGGCCGACGCGGACCTGATCATGGTCAGCGCCTGGACCCCGGACGGCGCCGAGGGCGACGCCTCCCGGGCCCAGCAGGAGCGCTTCGAGTCCAACCCGCTGTGGGACCGGCTCGAGGGCGAGGTCCTGCCCGTGGACGACGAGACCTTCGTGGCCTCCGTGAGCATCCAGGGTGCCCACGCCGTGATCACGGAGCTGGCCGAGCACTACGGGGTCGATCCGCAGCAGTCCTGACCCTCGGGGTCCCGCGCCGGTCCGCCACCGGTGGACCCCGCCGGATCCGGCGCGCAGGCCCGGGC
>NZ_JBISWL010000153.1:0-18662 GCF_044462265.1 Kocuria rhizosphaerae | reverse complement strand
GGGCCTGCGCGCCCCCGCGGGCCCGCTCGCCCAGCCCCTGCGCGGGCCCTGCAGAGCCGGGCCCGCCGCGGTGCACCCGGCGTACCCTGGAGGAGCCGGCGCTTCCACGTGTCGGCCCCGGACCGCGCACGGTGGACCGGACGCGCGACGGACGGACTCCCCATGACGGCCCACCCCGGCAGCACCGCCGCCGACGAGCTGCAGGACCTGCTCCTGACCAGCGCCGACCTCACCGGCTTCCTGCAGGACTTCACCCGCAGCACGGCCGCCCGGCTCGTCCAGGACGGCGACGAGATGTGGTGCACGGTCACCCTGCTGCGGGACCGCAGGCCCGCGACCGTCGCCTCCTCGGCCCGCCGCGCCGCGGCCCTCGACGAGGTCCAGTACCGCTTCTCGGAGGGGCCGTGCCTCACCGCCGCGCGCGAGCACGTGGTCGTCAGCATCCCCGACGTGCTCGAGGACCCGAGGTGGCCCGGCTACGGGCGGATCGCGGCGCAGGAGGGCGTCCGCTCCGTGCTCGCGGTGCCGTTCGACCTCGGTGGCGACGGGTGTGCGGCCCTCAACCTGTACGCCCCCCGCGCGCACGCCCACGACGAGGACGCCGTCGCGGCCGTGTGCCGCGAGGTGCTCGTGGCCTCCCGCGCCCTGCGCCTGGCGGTCCGGGTCTCACGGCACCGCGAGGCGGAGACGGACCTGGCCGCCGCGATGGCCTCGCGCACCGTCATCGATCTGGCGGTCGGCATCGTCATGGGCCAGAACCGCTGCACCCAGGAGGAGGCCTTCGCCGTGCTGAAGGCCGCCTCGAGCCACCGCAATGTCAAGCTGCGCCGGCTCGCCGCGGACCTCGTGGCCACCGTGGGCGAGGGCCGGCCCGCGACCCACGTCGAGGCCTGAGGACGTCGCGGGCTACCGCCGCTCCTCCGCCGCACCCCGGTCGGCCAGGGCGTCCGTGAGCTGCTTGAGCATGGCGCCCATCCGGAACCGCTCGGGCACGAGCGGCTCCAGCCCGAGCTCCTCGAGCGGCGCGGCGGTGACGGGCCCGACGGTCGCGGCGAGCATGCCGTGCCGGAACGCGTCCAGCAGCTGCTCGTGCAGGCCGATCTCCTCCGCCGTGCTGAACAGGGCGTCCACGGCCGGGGCGGCGGTGAACGTCACGGCGTCCACCCGCCCGGCCGCGGCCTCGCGCACCAGCACCGGCACCTGCCCGGCGTCGTCGGCGGGGGCCCACCGGTAGGGCGTCACGGTCAGCACGCGGGCGCCGGCGTCGGTGAGCCGCCGACGCTGCGCCGCGTCCGCGATCCCGTGCAGCTGCAGGCCGACCGTGCGCCCGGAGAGGTCGCCGTCGTGCTCGGCGAGCACGAGGTCCACGAGCCCCTGCGTGGTCTCGTCCGCCGACATCCCGGCGTCCTCGAGCCCCAGCCCGCGCACCGCGCCCCGGCCCTTGGGCCCGCGCACGTACACGGAGGCCTCGCGCAGGCACACGAGCAGGTCGGCGTCGAAGCCCTGGGCCTCGGCGGCCTCGTGCCAGCGGCGCAAGCCGTAGCCGGTGGTCAGCAGGACGAGGTCGGGACGGGCCTCGAACATGGCACGGGAGGCCGCGGCCAGGCCGGAGTCCTCGTCGACGGGCTCCACGCGCAGGGCGGGGGCGTGGATCACCCGCGCCCCGCGGCGCTCGAGGGCCGAGATCTGGTCCTCGGCGCGGCGGTGGGCCGTGACGCCGATGACGCGGCCGGCCAGCGGCAGGTTCTCAGCAGCCATGAGCCGTCACCTCCGCCAGGAACGCGTCCCGCTCCGCGGTCGCCAGGCGCACGACCGGGCCGACGACGACGACGGCGGGCGAGCCGCAGCCGGCCGCCGCGCAGTCCTCCACTGCGCGTGCGAGCGTGCTGACCGTAGAGCGCTGCCGCTGGGTGAATCCGCGTTCCACGACCGCGAGCGGGGTCGCAGGGTCCGCTCCGGCGCGCACGAGCCCGGCCACGAGGTGGGGGAGGTTGGCGACGCCCATGAGCACCACCAGGGTCCCGCCGGCGGCGCCCAGCCCCGCGAAGTGCGCGAGCTCGGCCTCGGAGAACGGCACGTGGCCGGAGGCGACGGTGAACATGCGGCTCACGTCCCGGAACGTCACGGGGATCCCGGCCGCCCCCGGCACGGAGACCGCGCTGGTGATGCCCGGCACGACGTCCACGGGGATGCCGTGGGCCGCGCACGCGGCGAGCTCCTCGGCGCCGCGGCCGAAGACGTAGGGGTCCCCGCCCTTGAGCCGGACCACGGCCCGGCCGGCGAGGGCGTGCTCGACCATGAGCTCCTGGATCCGCGACTGCGGCACCGGGTGGTGGCCCGGGGTCTTGCCCACGGGCACGACCTCGGCGCCGGGTGCCACCAGGTCCACGGCACCGGACGGGGCCAGCCGGTCCACGAAGACCACGTCCGCGTCCTGCAGGGCCTGCACGGCGCGCACGGTCAGCAGGTCGTCCGCACCGGGGCCGCCGCCCACGAGGGTGACCCGCCCGCCGGGCCGGGCGGCCGGTTCCTGGACGACCGGCACCCTGGCGCCGGCCCGGTCGAGGGCGTCGCGCCAGCGCCGCAGCGCCGTGCCGACGATCACGGCGAGGGCGACGCCCTCGAGGGCGGCGGGGCCGAGCTCGGCCGGGTCGGCGACGGCACGGACCTCGGCTCCTGCGGCGGTGTACCGGTGGTGGGCACGCCGGGCGTCGGCCGGGTCGCCGAGGACGAGCACCGGGACGTCGGTGAGGTCGGCGGTCAGGAGCATGCGGTCCTCCACAGGGGGGCTGGCGGGGTCGGGGACACCGCGGGGTGTCAGTGGTTCCCCTCCAAGGGTGCGACATCCGTGTTACGGCACCGTTGCACGGTGACGTCACATGACAGTCTCTCACCCCTGGCCCGCCCCGCGCCGACCATCCGGACGCACGATCGTAGGCTGTCGGGCATGACCGGAACCGAGAACCCCGTCCTGCTCGCCTGCGCCCACGGCACCCGCTCCCCGGCGGGCCGCACCGCCGTGCAACGTCTCGTGGACGCCGTCGCCGCCCGCCTGCCCGGCGTCGAGGTGGTTCCCACGTGGGTGGACGTCCAGACGCCCGACCTCGCCGAGCGCACGGAGGAGTACGCCGGGCGTCCGGCCGTGGTCGTGCCGCTGCTGCTCTCCGCGGGCTATCACGTCTACGTGGACGTGGCCGAGGCCGTGGCCGCCGACGAGCAGCACCGTGTCTCGGGCGCCCTCGGACCCGACCGGGCGCTGGCCCGCCTGCTCGCCCGGCGGGTGCACGAGGCCTGTGAGCGGGCCGGGGCGCCGCTGGGGGAGCGCGACGCCGTGGTCCTCGCCACCGCCGGCTCCTCCGACCGCCGCGCCGTGGTCGACTGCGCCGCGATGGCCGAGCTGCTCGGCGAGGAGCTCGGCCGGCCCGTGACCGTGTCCTACCTGGCGGCCGCGCGTCCCCGCGTGGCCGAGGCCGTCTCCGCCGCCCGTGGGTCCCTCGCCGAGGGCGGCCGCGTCGTCGTCGCCAACTACCTGCTGGCGCCGGGGTTCTTCCTGGACCAGTCCCACGGGGCGGGCGCCGACGTCGACGCCGAGCCCCTGGCCGTGCCGGAGGGGGACGTTCCCGCCGAGCTCGTGGACGTGGTGGTCTCCCGCTACCGCTCCGTGGCCTGACCGCCGGGCCCTCGTGCCGGTCCGTGCACGGCGCCCCCGCTCCGCGAGTCAGGCCTGCCGCTGCCGCTCGGTGGCCTGACCGCCGGGCCCTCGTGCCGGTCCGTGCGCGGCGCCCCCGCTGAGCGAGTCAGGTCTGCCGCTCCGTGACCGCTGGTCCGGGTCGTCCGGCTTCGGGCCTCCGTTGCCCTCCGCGGTCCGCTGCCGCCCGTGTGCTGCCCGGCCGTGTGCTGCCCGGCCGTGTGCTGCCGGCCGACCTCCCAAACCGGTCGCAGTTCCCCAAGCGGCGGTTTGGGGAACTGCGAGCGGCCTGGGGAGTCGACGCCGGCGGGCGCGCGGGCGTGGGGCGTCGGCGTGCAGAGGGAACGAGATCGTGGGGGGTCGGCGGGGGCCGGTGCGGGGCCGTGGGGGCTCGGCGGGGGCCGGTGCGGGGCCGGGGGGACTCGGCGGGAGAAGTGACAAGGGTCGCACGGCGCACGGAGGCGCCGGCCCGGGTCATGAAGGTTGCCGTTTCCTCACACGCCGCGGACGGGCCTGTGAGTGAAAGTGCACCGAGCCGTTACGCCTGCCGTCCGGTGCGGAAACACGCGGTTCCTAGCGTGAGGGCAACGCACGCCGACGCCGCCGTGCTCCGCCCCGTCACCTGCAGGAGGTCCTCCGTGAGCCACGAGCTGCATCCCGACCCGTCGACCACGGCGTCCCCGACGCCCACGGCCCCGCCGCCGCTCGCGCTGCGCGAGCGGCCCGGCCGCTGGCTGGACGGCTACCGCCCGGAGGATCCCGACTTCTGGGAGAGCACCGGCCGGCCGATCGCCCGCACCAACCTCAAGTGGTCCATCTTCGCCGAGTTCCTGGGCTTCGCGGTCTGGCAGCTGTGGGCCATCACGGTGATCTACCTGCCGCAGGCGGGCTTCGACTTCAGCACCTCCCAGATCTTCTGGCTGCTCTCCATCCCGTCGCTCGTCGGCGCCACGCTGCGCATCCCGTACACCTTCATGGTCGGCCGCTTCGGGGGCCGGAACTGGACGATCGTCTCGGCGCTGCTCCTGCTGGTCCCCACCGTGGGGCTGGCGCTCGCGGTGTCCGACCCGGGCACCCCGTTCGGCCTCATGCTCCTGCTGGCGGCCACGGCGGGCTTCGGCGGCGGCAACTTCGCGTCCTCGATGGCCAACATCACGTACTTCTACCCGGTGCGGGAGAAGGGCTACGCCCTCGGGCTCAACGCGGCCGGCGGCAACGTCGGCACGGCGGTGGCCCAGCTGCTCGTCCCGATCGCCGTGACGGTCCTGGCCGCCGGTGCGCTGGACCTCCCGCTCGCAGGGTGGCTGTGGGTGCCGTTCATCCTCTTCGCCGCGTGGGGCGCCCGGAAGTACATGCACAACCTCTCCCACGCCAAGGGCGACGTCGCGGGGTCCCTGGCCACGGTCAAGGAGCCGCACTTCTGGATCATGTCCTTCCTCTACGTCGGCACCTTCGGGTCCTTCATCGGCTTCTCCTCCGTGTTCCCGAAGCTGATCGCGGACACCTTCCCGGAGTTCTCGTCCTTCAGCGTGGGCGCCGCGGCACTGTCGCTGGCGTTCATGGGTCCGCTGGTCGGCTCCGTCTCCCGCCCCTGGGGCGGGAGGCTCGCGGACCGCTTCGGCGGGGCCCCGATGACCGTCGCGGTCTTCGCCGTCATGGCGCTGCTCGCGCTGGCCGTGGTGATCACGCTGCCGCTGGCCAGCTTCTGGCTCTTCCTCGGCCTGTTCCTCCTGCTGTTCACCGCAGCGGGCATGGGCAACGGGTCGACGTACCGCATGATCCCCTCGATCTACCGGGTGCTGGGCCTGCGCCGGCAGGTGGACGTGGCCGTCTCCACCGAGCGCAAGGCCTCGGCGGCGCTGGGCCTGATCGGGGCGGTGGGAGCCTACGGCGGGTTCATGATTCCGCAGGCGCTCAACCTCTCGAACACGACCACGGGCGCCTACAGCTCGGCGTTCTACGGGTTCGTGGCCTTCTACGTGGTGGCGCTGGCCGTGACGTGGTTCTGCTACCTGCGCAAGGGCACCGAGATGGGCGACAGCCACATCTGAGCAGACCCGCCCCACCCCACGCTTCCGGAAGGAGCAGCACGAATGGCCCAGGTTGCGACCCACTGCCCCTACTGCGCCCTGCAGTGCGCCATGACCCTGGACACCGGGTCGGACACCGCCGCGGCGCAGGGATTCCCCGAGGTCGGGGGACGGGAGTTCCCCGTGAACCGGGGCGGCATGTGCCGGAAGGGGTGGACCTCCGCGGAGCTGCTCGCCGACCCGTCGCGGCTGACCGCGCCGCTGCTGCGCGGGCCGGACGGAGCCTTCCAGGAGGTCTCCTGGGACGTGGCGCTGGACCGGATGGCCGCGGAGTTCCTGGGAGCCCGGGAACGGTACGGCCGCGACGGGGTGGGGGTCTTCGGCGGCGGGTCGCTGACCAACGAGAAGGCCTACCAGCTGGGGAAGTTCGCGCGCGTGGCCCTGGGGACCTCCCGCATCGACTACAACGGCCGGTTCTGCATGTCCTCCGCCGCGGCGGCGGCCAACCGCTCCCTGGGCCTGGACCGCGGGCTGCCGTTCCCCGTGACCGATCTCGACGACGCCCACACCGTGCTGCTGTTGGGCACGAACCCGGCCGAGACGATGCCGCCCTTCGTCCAGCACCTCGACCACGCGAAGCGGCACGGGGGGCTGGTCGTGGTCGACCCCCGCCGCACCGCCACGGCGCGGATGACCGAGGACGGGGGTGGGCTCCACCTGCAGCCCACCCCCGGCTCGGACCTCGTCCTGCTCCTCGGCCTGGCCCACGTGGTCCTGCAGGAGGGACTGGCCGACCGGGACTACCTGGCCCGGCGCACGAGAGGCCTCGAGTCCTTCGCGCCGACCGTCAGCGCGTGGTGGCCGGAGCGGGTCGAGCAGGTCACGGGTGTGCCGGCCGAGCGGATCCGGCGTGCGGCACGGCTGCTCGCCCGCCGGCGGAGGGGCACGTACGTGCTCACCGGGCGGGGCGTCGAGCAGCACGTCGACGGCACCGACACCGCGACGGCGGCGATCAACCTGGCCCTGCTCCTGGGGCTGCCGGGCGTCGAGGGCTCCGGGTGGGGAACCCTGACCGGCCAGGGCAACGGACAGGGCGGACGCGAGCACGGCCAGAAGGCCGACCAGCTGCCCGGCTACCGCATGATCACGGACCCCGCCGCCCGGAAGCACGTGGCGGGCGTGTGGGGCGTGGACCCGGAGGACCTGCCCGGGCCGGGGGTGCCCGCGGTGGAGCTGCTGACCACCCTCGGCACCGAGCACGGGGTGCGCTGCCTGTGGGTCAACGGCTCCAACGTCGTGATCGGCGCCCCCGACTCCGACGCCGTGGTCCGGGGGCTGCAGGCCCTGGACTTCCTGGTGGTCTGCGATTTCTTCTTCTCCGAGACCGCGGAGTTCGCCGACCTCGTCCTGCCGGTCCTGCAGTGGGCCGAGGAGGAGGGCACCATGACCAACCTCGAGGGCCGGGTGCTGCGCCGCCGGCGCGCGGTCGACCCGCCCCCCGGGGCCCGGGACGAACTGTGGATCATGGCCGAGCTCGCCGGCCGGCTCGGGGCCCGCGGGACGTTCAGCCCCGACCCGCACGTGGTCTTCGAGGAGCTGCGCCGGGCCTCCGCCGGCGGGAAGGCCGACTACTCCGGGATCGGCTGGGCCGCCCTGGACGCCGGCGAGGCCTGCTACTGGCCGTTCCCCGCCGAGGGCTCGACGGGCACGCCGCGGGTCTTCCTCGACCGCTTCGCCCACCCGGACGGACGGGCCGTGCTCGTCCCCGTCCGGGAGCGCGCGGCGGGCCGGGCGGTGGACCCGAGTCCTCAGGCCCACCGCCGCGAGCCGCTGCACCGGCCCGGCACCCTGACCCTGATCACCGGCCGGTACCTGGAGCACTACCAGTCCGGCAACCAGACCCGCCGGGTCCGCTCGCTGCACGAGGCCAAGCCCGAGTCGATGATGCAGATCCACCCGGCCACCGCGGCGTCCCTCGGCATCCGGGACGGGGCCGCGGTGGAGCTGACCAGCGCCCGCAGCAGAGCGGTGGCGCTGGCCCTGCTCAGCTCCGACATCCGCCCGGACACCGTGTTCCTGCCCTTCCACTACGCCGGGAACCAGACCGCCAACAAGCTCGTGTCCTCGGCGGCCGTGGACCCCGTCTCGTCCATGCCCGAGTTCAAGGCCGGATCCGTGACCGTCCGGGCGATCGACCCCGAGGAGATGACCCGATGACCATGCACCGCCCCCACCGCTCGGTCGGGACCCCCCTGCAGCCCGGCGAGCACGTGGTCGTGATCGGCTACGGGCCCGTGGCGTCGCGCTTCGTCGACGACGTCGCCGATCTCGCCGCCGCCGGTGCCGTCCGGCTGACCGTGATCGGCGGCGAGGCGGAACCCGCCTACAACCGGGTGCTCGTGGGCGAGCACGCGATGGGCCGGACGGAGCGGGCGGCGATGGGGCTCTCGGACCCGGCGGCGCTCGCCGCCGCCGGGGTGGACGTGCTCCTCGGGACCGACGTGACCCGCGTCGACCGCTCGCGCCGGCGCCTGCGGCTCTCCGACCGCACCACGGGGGAGGAGCGGGACCTCGGCTACGACCGCCTGGTAATGGCCACGGGCGCCCGGCCCAACCTGCCCGTGCTGCGCGGGATCAACCCGGACCCGGCCGCCTACGCGCACCTCCCGGCGGGGGTCACCGCCCTGCGGGACCTCGACGACGCCCGGGTCGTGCGCGACGTCGTCGAGCGCCGTGGGCGCGTCGTCGTCCTCGGCGGCGGGGTGCTGGGGCTCGAGGCCGCGCTGGCGGCCGGCGAGGCCGGCTGCCCCGTGACGGTGGTCCACCACGCGCCCTGGGTGATGACCCGGTCGCTGGACGGCCCCGGGGGCGCGCTCGTGGGCCGGGCGCTCGAGGACGCCGGCGTCGGCGTCGTCTCAGGCGCCCAGGCCCGGGAGGTCCTCCTCGACGGGGACCGCCGCTTCCGCGGGCTGCTCCTCGAGGACGGCCGCGAGGTGCCCGGGGAGCTGCTGCTGCTGTCCATCGGCGTCACGGCGCGCACCGAGCTCGCCGAGGGCGCGGGGCTGCGCACGGGTCGCGGCGTCGTGGTCAACCACGAGCTCGAGGCGGACGTCGAGCAGCGCGTGTTCGCGGTCGGCGACTGCGCCGAGGTGCTGTGCAAGGACCCGTCCTGCCAGGTCTGCCCGGGCCGGGAGGGCCGGGGACCCTCCGGTCTCGTGGGCCCGGGCTGGCGACAGGCGGAGTGGCTCGCCTCCCGCTTCCGCGCCGAGCTCGAGGCCGTGGCCGGCGGGGGGACCACTGTGCTCGCACCGTTGACCGAGGGCCCCGCCGCGGCCGTGCGGCTCAAGGCGCACCAGCTCGAGCTGGCCTCCGCCGGGGAGGTCGGCGGCGTCCCGTGGGAGCCCCGGCCGGGTGGCGGGTCCGTGGTGCAGTGGGCCGACGGCGCCGCCGGCACCTACGCCAAGCTCGTGCTGGGCCCGGACCGCAGCCTCGAGGGCTACATCGTGCTGGGCCTGCCCCGCTCCGCGGCCGGGATCGGGCTGCTCCACGACCGCGGCGAGCCGGTGCCGGAGGACCCGAGCGTGCTGCTGCGCCTCGACGGCCCGGACGCGGAGGGCACCGAGAGCCGGCTGACCCCGGAGTCCACGGTCTGCCACTGCGCCGGCGTGTCGATGGGCCGGATCGCGGACGCCGTGGACGAGGGCGCCGCGACCGTCGAGGAGGTCGGCTGCGCCACCCGGGCCGGCACCGGGTGCGGCGGGTGCAGGTCGGCGGTGGCCCGGATCATCGAGGCGCACCGGGGCGTGGCCGTGTAGTCCGCCGCCTGCGCTCGCGTCTCCGGCCTGTCCTGGCCGAGCCCCCCGTGTGCTCGCAAGTCCCCACCCGCGACCTTGTGGGGGCTTGCGACGAGGTGGGGGACTGGGCGGGTGGTGGTGCGAGGGGTGGGGGGCCGGGGGCCGCGACCCGGGCGGATGACCGCGGGACTCAGACCTCCAGGCGGTAGCCGCGCTTGATCACGGTGGAGACGAGCGGAGCGGGCAGCGCCTTCCGCAGCCGGGAGATGACCATCTCGAGGGCGTGCTCCGTGTCCAGGCCCGGCACCGCGCACAGCAGCTGGGCGCGGGAGACCACGGCCCCGGGGGACTCCACGAGCGCCCGCAGCACGGCGACCTGCGCGTCCGACAGAGGGACGAAGACGTCCTCCAGGGCGGTGCCCGTGCTCATCAGCCGCAGGGTCCCCCAGCGGGTGGCCACGGTCAAGGTGCGCTCCTCCGCGAGGTGGGTGCACACGGTGCGCACGAGGGCGCCCAGCCGGAACCGCTCCGGCACCAGCGGCTCGACGCCGGCCTCCAGGAGCGGACCGGCGCACACCGGGCCCACCACGGCGGCCGTGACGTCCGTGCGCAGGGCCTCCACCAGCTCGTCGTAGCGGCCCAGCTCCTGGGCGGTGCTGAACAGGGAGTCCACCGCGGGGGCCGCCGTGAACGTCAGCACGTCGATACGGCGGTCGCACACGTCCCGGATGAGGCCGGGCAGGCGCTCGCCGTCGTCGGCGGAGAGCCAGCGGTAGGGGGCGACCGTGTCCACGTGCGCCCCGGCCGCCACGAGCCGCTGCAGCTGGATCTCGTCGGTCAGTCCGTGCAGCTGCACGGCCACGCGGGCGCCGGCCACGCCGTCGGCGAGCAGCCGGTCGACCACCGACGCGGTGCGTTCCTCCGCCGGGACCTCCGCGTCCTCGAGCTCGAACGCGAGCACCTGGCCCCGAGCCTTGGCCCCACGGGCGATGACGCGCGCGGCGCGGAACGCGTCGCGCAGGTCCTCGCCGAGACCGGCCGCGTCGGCCGCCTCGAACCACCGGCGCAGCCCGTAGGCGGTGGTGACGACGACGACCTCGGGGCGGTGGGCCAGCAGGGCGCGGGTGTCCTCGACGACGCGGGTGTCCTCCTCGGCGGGCGAGATCATCAGGGCGGGCGCGTGCACCACCTGCGCGCCGCGGCGCTCCAGGGCGGCGATGAAGTCGCCGGCGCGGCGGTGGGCGGTCACGCCCACCCGGAAGCCGGTCAGCTCGCCGATCTCGGGCGCGGGTTGTTCGAGGGTCATGGATCGAGGCTATGGCCGCCGTGTGACCGGCGTGTTTCCCGGTGTTTCCGGCACCTCACAATGTTCCCGGGGCCGCCGGCACGCGGCGTTCCGGCGGCGCGGAGCGGCCGCCTCACACCCCGGCGGGGGAGGCGCCCTCGCGCAGGGGGATGCGCGGCCCGGTCAGCAGCACGGGGCCGTCGCCGGCCTCGGCGGCCGCGCGCTCCTCGTCGGTCGCCGGGCGGCGCTGGCCCCGCTCGATCACGTAGTCCGCGGAGTCGTCCGGGGCTGCGTCGTTGACGAAGGAGCGGAAGCGGCGCAGCCGCTCCGGGTCCTTGAGCGTCGCGGCCCACTCGTCCTCGTAGCGGTCGACGTGGCGGGCCATGGCCTGTTCCAGCTCCTCGCCGATGCCCAGGGAGTCCTCGACGACGACGGCGCGCACGTGGTCGATCCCGCCGTCGAGCTCCTCCTGCCACCGGGCGGTGCGCTGCATCCGGTCCGCGGTGCGGATGTAGTACATGAGGTACCGGTCGATGTAGCGGACGAGGGTCTCGTCGTCCAGGCCCTGGGCCAGCAGCTCGGCGTGGGCCGGCGTGGCGCCCCCGTTGCCGCCCGTGTAGAGGTTCCAGCCGTCGGTGGTCGAGATGACGCCCACGTCCTTGCCGCGGGCCTCGGCGCACTCGCGGGCACAGCCGGAGACGCCCATCTTGAACTTGTGGGGGGAGCGCAGGCCCCGGTAGCGCAGCTCCAGCCGGATCGCCATGCCCACGGAGTCCTGGACGCCGTAGCGGCACCAGGTCGAGCCGACGCAGGACTTCACGTTGCGCAGGGCCTTGCCGTAGGCCTGCCCGGACTCGAAGCCCGCGTCCACGAGCTCCTTCCAGATCTCGGGCAGCTGCTCGAGGCGGGCGCCGAACATGTCCACGCGCAGGGCGCCGGTGATCTTGGTGTAGAGGCCGTACTTCTTGGCGACCTCGCCCAGCACGATGAGCTTGTCGGGGGTGATCTCCCCGGCCGGCACGCGCGGGACCACCGAGTACGTGCCGTCCTTCTGCATGTTGGCCAGGGCCCGGTCGTTCGTGTCCTGGAGGGCGCCGCGGCCGGAGTCCAGCACGTACTCGTCGCGCTGGGAGGCGAGGATGGAGGCGACGGCGGGCTTGCAGAGGTCGCAGCCCAGGCCGGTGCCGAAGCGCCCGACGACCTCGTCCCAGGAGGACAGGTCCAGGGCCCGGACGGCCTCGAACAGCTCGGCCCGGGACAGCTCGAAGTGCTCGCACAGGGCCGTCGAGACCTCGACGCCGGCCTTGGTGAGCTCCTGGTCGAGGGTCTTCTTGAGCATCGGGATGCAGGAGCCGCACTGGGTGCCGGCCCGCGAGCACGTCTTCAGCGCGCCGATCTCGTGGACGCCGCACGCGATCTGCTCGCGCACCGACCCGGTGGTCACGTTGTTGCAGGAGCACAGCACGGCGTCGTCGGGCAGGTCCCCGGCCGGGGCCTCCCCGCCGGAGGCCGAGAGGTAGGCACCCGGCTCGGCGGGCAGCTCCCGGCCCAGCAGCGGCCGCAGCCCGTTGTAGGGCTCGGCGTCGCCCACGAACACCCCGCCCAGCAGCGTCCTGGCGTCCTGCGTGACGACGATCTTCTGGTACAGCCCCCGGGCCGGGTCCGCGTAGACGACCTCGAGGCAGTCCTCGGTCTCCCCGTAGGCGTCGCCGAAGGAGGCGACGTCCACCCCGGAGAGCTTGAGCTTGGTCGCGGTGTCGAAGCCGTCGAACGTGGAGCGCCCGCCCGCCAGCCGGTCGGCCACGATCTCGGCCATGGTGTTGGCCGGCGCCACGAGGCCGATGCACTCCCCGTTCCAGGAGGCCACCTCGCCGATCGCCCACACGTGCTCGGCCGAGGTGCGGCACGCCTCGTCGATGACCACGCCGCCGCGGGGCGCGGTCGCGATCCCGGCGTTGTAGGCGAGGCGGTCGCGGGCCCGGATGCCGGTGGCCACGACCACCATGTCCGCCTCGAGGTCCGCGGAGTCCCGGAACTCGACCGAGCACACCTCCCCGTCGGCCTTGCGCAGCCCGATGCCGGCGGGGCGCTCGCCCAGGTGCAGGCGCACCCCGCGCGCCGAGATCAGGGCGTTCAGGGAGCGGCCGGCGCCCTCGTCCAGCTGGGCGTTCATGAGCCACTTGCGGGAGTGCACCACGGTCGCCTCGGCGCCGAGCTCCTGGAGGCCGCCCGCGGCCTCCAGGCCGAGCAGGCCGCCGCCGATCACCGCTCCGCGCGGGGTGCGGCCGTACAGGGCCCGCAGCCGTTCGACCTCGGCGCGCATGCCGGCGACGTCGTCGAGGGTGCGGAACACGAAGGCGTGGTGGGCGCCCGGGACGTCGAGGCGAGCGGCGTCGGAGCCGGTGGCCAGGACGAGCTCGTCGTAGTGGACCACGGAGCCGTCCGCACCCGTGACGGTGCGGGCGCCGGGGTCGATCTCGCGTGCCTCCACTCCCCGGCGGAGCTCGACGCGGGGGTCCTGCCACACGGTTCCGCCGCCGAGCGTGAGGTCGACCTCGCCCTCGGGCCCGGTCAGGGCCTTGGAGAGCTGGACCCGGTCGTAGGGCAGCCACGGCTCGTCGGCCAGGACGGTCAGGCGCACGTGGTGGTCGTCCGCCGAGAGCACGGCCTCCGCGAAGCGGTGCGCGGCCGGGCCGCCGCCCACGACGACGACGTGCTGGGGGTGCTGCGGGCTGAAGGGGGAGCGCGGCACGGGAACCTCCGGGAACTGGGGAGCGGCTGGGGCGTCGTGTCCGACTCTAGGCAGGGGGCATTGCTCCCGGATTGCCCCGCCGTTCCGGGGGCTTTTCGGTTCCCTCACCGGTGCTCCCGCCGGGTGTGAGCGAGCATTGACGGGAGCGAAACGGGGCCGCCGCCCGCGCGTTACCGGGCCCGCCTAACGTCGAGGACGACGTCGACGACCGGCCGGAGGTTCCCGGCCGGCCCGCAGCAGCAGGAGGCCCGCATGACAATCACCTTCCCGGAGTCCCTCACCCGCGCCCCGGAGACCGTCTGGTACGACGTGTGCGCGCTGACCGACCTCGAGCCCCTGTGGGGGGAGGCCGCCCGGATCGCCGGCCGGCAGATCGCCCTGTACCGCGTGGACGCCACGACGGTGCTCGCCGCCGACCACCGCGACCCGCGGACCGGCGCGCACGTCATGGCCCGGGGCATCCTGGGCTCCCGGGGCGAGGCGGTGACGGTGGCCTCGCCGCTGCACAAGGAGGTCTACGACCTCGCGACCGGCACGTGCCTGAGCGGCGACGGGCCCGCCCTCCCGGTGCACCCGGTGGAGCTGCGCGACGGGCGGGTCCACGTGGGTCTGCCCGGCTGACCGGCGCCGGCGGCCCCGTGCGGCGTTCTTCCAGGAGGTCGTCCGTAAGATGGCGGGGTGACCCGACAGATCCGCCTCCGTGACCGCCTGCTCCGGCGGCGGCGTCGGCACCACCGTCACCGCGGTGCCGTGCCCCGGCTGCGGCGGCGCACGCGGTGGCTCGTCACGGGTGCGCTGCTGCTCGTGCTGCTCCTGCTGGCGGTCGTGGCGGTGCTCGTCGGCAGGACCCCGGAGTCCCCGGTGACGGAGGCCCCGGAGACGGTCTCCTGCACGCGGTGGGGCCTCGACGGCGTCCGGGTGACGACCCGTGATCCCGGCCGCCCGGCCGACCGGGGCCTGTTCGGCAGGGACGCCTTCGGCCCCGGCGCGGAGACCACGGACCGGTTCGGCCTGGACTTCGAGCACGCCGGCGTCACCAGCGGCTACCACGTGCTCGCCGAGGGCCTGGACTGGTCGCGCCCGGTGGGTGTGGTCCTCCACCTGCACGGGGACGGCGCCTTCGAGTACGACAACCCCCAGTACAGCCTCTCGTGCATGGCGGAGGTCGCCCTCCGGCACAACATGCTGCTCGTGGTGCCGCGCACCCCGGACACCGACGGCGAGGCCACCTGGTGGGAGCACCGCGACCGCAACGCCGCCTGGTTCCGCGCCCTGATGGAGGAACGGGTGCTCGTGGACTACGACGTCGACCGTTCCCGCACCTGGCTGACCGGCTACTCGGGCGGTGCGCAGTTCATCAGCCAGGAGCTGCTCGCCGACCACGTCGACCTGCTTCCCGGTGGCGGGGCGGTCATGATGGCCGGCGGTGAGGCGCCCGAGCGTGCCTCCGCGGAACCGACCCGTTCGCAGCTGCGCGAGCTCAGGCTGCGCTGGGACGTGGGCACGGCCGACGACGGAGATGATCCGCGGGCCCGCTTCGACGCCCTCTCGGCGGCGCGCGCCGGTCACGCGTGGTACGAACGGCAGGGCTACGACCACGCCCGCATCCGCTACCGGGAAGGCGTCGACCACTTCCAGCTGCCGTACGCTCGCATCCTGGACCGCGTCCTGACCGCGGCCGAGGCGGACACCGACGAGGAGCCGGACGAGGTCGGCGCCGGGTAGGCGGCTCCCCGGGTGCGGTGCCGGACGCCGGTGCCGGGCCCACGACGACGCCGCCGCCCGGTCCTCGGACGGAGGACCGGGCGGCGTCGGCGGTCAGCGGTGCGGGGAGCGGGACTATCCCCGCCGGCGGGCGGACCGGCGGTCCTCCGGCTCGACGCCGAGCTTGTGCAGCTTGCCGCTCCTCCGGTCGGCCAGGTACTCCTTCATCTCCTTCTTGATCACGGGCAGCAGCATGTAGACGCCCAGGAGGTTGACGAACGCGCAGAGGAACAGGGCGGCGTCGGAGAAGGCGATGACCTCGCTGAACGTGAGCACGGTGCCGGCGACGGTGAAGAACAGGTAGAGACCACGGAAGATGTTGTCGCTGGTCCGGCTGCGGCCGAAGAGGAACTCCCACGCCTTGAGGCCGTAGTAGAACCAGGTGATGAGCGTGGAGAACGCGAACAGGACCACCGCGATGGCCAGGATGATCGGGAACCAGGGGATCACGGTGGCGAAGGCGTCCGAGGTGAGGATGACGCCGTCGGGGGCGCCCTCACCGGCCTGGACCTGGTCGATCCCGGCCTGGAGGCTCGGGGCCCCGGCGATGATGATCGCCAGTGCCGTCATGGTGCAGATGACCACGGTGTCCACGAGCGGTTCGAACAGGGCGACGAAGCCCTCGCTGACGGGGCGGCGGGTCTTGACGGCGGAGTGGGCGATCGGGGCCGAGCCGAGACCCGCCTCGTTGGAGAACGCGGCCCGCTGGAAGCCGACGATCATGACGCCCAGGACGCCGCCGGCCATGCCCTCGGGGGAGAAGGCGCCGTCGATGATCTGGCCGATCGCGCCAGGCACCTGGTTGAAGTTCACGAGGATCACGGTCAGGCAGGCGATGACGTAGACGACGCCCATGGCGGGCACGAGGCGGCTGGTGGTCGCGCCGATCGACTTCATGCCGCCGATGATGACCAGGCCGACCATGATCGCCAGGACGATGCCGAAGATCAGTGCCGCACCGGCGCTGCCCAGGAAGCCGTCGGCCCCGCCCGTGACGTTCTGGACCTGGGCGAAGGTCTGGTTGGCCTGGAACATGTTGCCGCCGGCCGCGCCGAAGAACAGGATCGCGACGGCGAAGATGCCGGTGAGGATCTTGGCGGGGATCCTGCCGAACTTGGCGAACGCCACGGGCAGGTACCGGAAGGGCCCGCCGCTGACGGTGCCGTCCTCGTGCACCTGCCGGTACTTCACGCCCAGGGTGCACTCGGCGAACTTGGTGGCCATGCCGAGCAGCCCCGCGCAGATCATCCAGAACGTGGCTCCGGGGCCGCCCAGGGCCATGGCGGCACCCACGCCGGCGATGTTGCCCAGGCCCACGGTCCCGGACAGCGCCGAGGTCAGCGCCTGGAAGTGGGGGACCTCGCCGGGGTCGTCCTTGGCGGAGAACTTCCCGCGCACGACGTCGAAGGAGACCCCGAGCCCGCGGAACTGGATGAACCCGAGGTAGATGGTGACGATGACACCGGCCGCGATCAACCACGCGACCACTGCCGGAAAACTGATCTCCCCGATGGTGATGGGGAAGAACACGATGGTCGAGAAGACTTCGGTGATGGGTGCGAAGGCCGCGTTGATCGCACGGTCGATCTCGGCGAGCCAGCCGACTTGCTCCGTCACCGGGGACATGGGTACCGCTTGAATGATCGCCATTCGCTAACTACACCGCGTGGGAGGCCCGTTGGCAACAGACACGCGTGTCGGCGGATGTGCGATCTTGCGGAAGCCGCGGCCCCTCGAGGTGGCGGGGGAGGCCCCGGCGCCGGAGCCGGGCCCGCGACGGGGCGCGGACGCCGATCCCGGGCGGGGGGCTCAGCGGCCGGCGCGCGGGGCGGCGGAGCCGGCCGTGAGGTGCTGCGGGGCGGTCATCGCGCAGACGCGCAGACCGCGGGCGAGGTCCTGCCCGAGCCGGCCGAGAACGCCGGAGGCGGGGCGGGCCGGGGCCGCCGCGCGGCCGATGGCGGTGAACAGGACGACGGGCAGACCGAAGATGAGGAAGGCCATGGAGAATCCACCTTTCGGGAGGAGGGAGAGGGGTGTCGGTGCTGTCAAGTGCTGACAACCGTTGACATCCAAAGTCTACCGGCTGGATAGTGAGTCATCGAATCCGAAACCATCCTCCGGAGGGACGAATCATTGCGTGTCGACGAGATCGACCAACACATCATTGCGGAGTTGGAGCTGGACAGTCGCCGGAGTTTCGCGGCCATCGGCCAGCGCGTGGGGCTCTCCGCGCCGGCGGTCAAGCGGCGGGTGGACGCCCTGCGCGAGAGCGGGGCGATCAAGCGTTTCACGGCCGAGATCGACCGGTCCGTGCGGGGCTGGAACATCGAGGCCTTCGTGGAGCTGCACTGTGACGGGGGCCTGTCGCCGTCGATGATGCGCACGATGGCAGCCGGGATCGCGGAGGTGACCGACGCCTACACGGTGACCGGGGAGGCGGACGGGATCTTCCTCATCCGTGCGCGCAACACCGCACACCTGGAGGAGGTCATGGTGCGCATCCGGGAGTGGAAGGGGGTGAACCACACGCGCAGCTCGGTCATCCTGTCGCATCTGTGAGCGTGGCGCTGCCGCCTCTGTGATACTGGACACGGCGATACTGGACACGGCGGACCCGGACCGGGCGACAACCGGTGCGGACGCGCCGGACGCAGCCGCACCCGGCCAACGGGACGCAGGGCACGGCACAGTGGTCACGAGAGCAGAGGAGACGTCATGGAGCACGGCACGGGAGGAACGATCGTCGTCGGGGTCGACGGCTCCGAGCAGTCCGTGGAGGCGCTGCGCTGGGCCGCGCGCCTGGCACCCGCCTACGACGCCCGGCTGAAGGTGGTCGGTGCGTGGGAGAACCCCCCGGAGTACGTGAACTTCGTCCACTTCAAGGACGACCACTTCGACGACCTGGCGCGCAAGCACGTGGACGAGTCGGTCCGGAAGGCCTTCGGGGACCGGGTCCCGGACGGGCTGAGCACGACCGTGGTCTTCGGCCATCCCTCCAAGGTGCTCGTGCGCGAGAGCGAGGACGCCGCGATGCTGGTGGTCGGTCGCCGCGGCCACGGCGGTTTCCAGGGGCTGCTCATGGGCTCGGTCAGCTCCGCGTGCGTGGCGCACGCCCACTGTCCCGTCCTCGTCATCCACGAGGCTCCGGGCGAGGAGCAGGCGGCGGCCACGGACGACGCCGGCCGGGAGGGCTGACGACGCCCCGCCGGGCCGGCCCGCTCCGGAGCGCCGGCCCGGCGGGGTAGGGTGACTGCGCACGCTCGTGTGCGCGAGCTCCGCTCCGCCACGGGACGGACGGTGTCACGGGGATCGGGGGATCCTCGTCCACGCCGTCGGCGGCGCGGATCCG
>NZ_JBISWL010000152.1:0-5584 GCF_044462265.1 Kocuria rhizosphaerae | reverse complement strand
GGATGATCCAGGACGAGCCGCGCCGGGGCGCGGTCGCCCGTGGCGGTGCAGCGCGCGCCGGCGACGCGACGGACGCCGGCGGGACGGTGGCCACCGATGGGGCGACCCGCGGCACGGTCCACGGGGAAGCCGGCCGGAGGGGCGCCGCCGGGACCTCGGCCGCCCGCGGTGGCGGCGCACGGCTGGCCGGTGTGGATGCGGCCCGGGGCCTGGCCCTCGTCGGCATGGTCGCGGTGCACACGCTGCCCCTGTGGGACGAGGCGTCCGGAGGGGCCACGCTGTCCTGGACGCTGTTCGGCGGCAACGCCGCCGCCCTGTTCGCCACGCTCGCGGGCGTGAGCCTGGCCTTCGGAACGGGCGGGCGCACGCCGCGCACGGGCCGTCGGCTGGGGGCCGCCCGGGCCGCGGTGGCCGCGCGGGCCGGCGTGATCGCCCTCGTGGGCTTCCTGCTGGGGTTCCTCGAGCTCGTCGTCGACAACATCCTCGTCTACTACGGCGCGTTCTTCCTGCTGGCGATCCCGTTCCTCGGTCTGAGGATCCGACACCTCCTGCTCGGTGCCGCGGTCTTCGCGCTGCTCGCGCCCGTGCTCATGCAGTGGTCGCTCACGGTGCTGCCCGCTCACGTCCACGCCAATCCCAGCCTTGTCGACCTCGCCGCGGAACCGGTGACCGTGCTGTCGCAGCTGCTGCTCACCGGCACCTACCCCGCCCTGCCGTGGATGACGTTCCTGTGCGCGGGCATCGCGGTGGGCCGGATGGACCTCGCGAGGCGGTCGGTGCAGCTCGGTCTCGTGGCCTCGGGCGCGGTGCTGGCCCTGGGCGCGTCCGTGCTCTCGGCCGCGGCCCTCGCGGTCTTCGGCCGCGACGCGATCCTGGACGCCACGCCGGGGACCTCGCCGGAGCGGCTCCAGGAGGTCGTGGTCTTCGGCCCGGACCCGGAGCTGCCCACCACCACGCTGTGGTGGCTGCTGGTGCCCGGCCCGCACAGCAACACGCCGTTCTCCCTCGCGGTGAGCCTGGGCACGGCGCTGTGCGTGCTCGGTGTGCTCCTGCTGCTGTCCCGGCCGGTGGGACGGTTCCTCCTCCCGCTGGCGGCCATGGGATCCATGACGTTCACCCTCTACACCGCGCACCTGCTGTTCCTGTGGTTCGAGGTCCACGCCGACGCGCCGCTGCCGTGGTTCTGGGCCCAGGCGGCCGTGTTCTGCGGCGTCGCCGTGCTCTGGCGGCGGCACGTGGGCCAGGGCCCGCTGGAGAAGCTCGTCTCGCGCGTGGTCCGTGGCGTGGAACGGCGCGCCGTGGCCCGGCCGGCCGGCCCGGCCTGACGGACCGGCCCGTGCCGGGTCGTGCACCGGGTCCTGCGGCGCCCGCCGGGCTCAGAGCCCGAGCGCGGTCTCCAGCTCACCGCGGATCCGCGCGAGCCGGGTCCGTGCCAGCTCCCGGGCGGCGGGCAACGCGGCGCGGCCCGCGACGGCGGCGACCACCTCGAGGTAGCACTTGAGCTTCGGCTCGGTGCCGGACGGGCGGACGACCACGCGGGTGCCGTCCCGGGTGAGCAGGCGCAATCCGTCCGTGGGCGGCAGCCCCGTGGCCGGGGACGTGAGGTCCTCCACGGCGACGACCTCCGAGCCGGCCAGGGCCGAGGGCGGAGCGTCGCGCAGCGCCGCCGTCATCGCCGGGATCCGGGCGGGGTCCGCGACCCGCACGCTCAGCTGGTCCGTGGCGTGCAGGCCGTGCGCGAGGGCGAGGTCGTCCAGTGCGTCCTGGAGCGTGCGCCCCCCGGCGCGCAGGTCGTCCGCCAGCCGTGCCACGGCCACGGCGGCGCCGATCCCGTCCTTGTCGCGGACGACGTCGGGGGCCGTGCAGTAGCCCAGGGCCTCCTCGTAGCCGTACACGAGGCCGGGCACGCGCGCGATCCACTTGAAGCCCGTCAGGGTCTCGCGGTGGGCGAGCCCGGCGGCGGCCGCGATCCGGGAGAGCAGGCGGGAGGAGACGACGGAGTTCGCGAGCACCGCGTCCTCGTGGCCGGCCCACCGGGCGGCCGCCGCCCCGCCCAGGAGGGCTCCGACCTCGTCCCCGGTCAGCATCCGCCAGTCCCCACCGGCGCCGGTGCCCGCGGGCACCGGAACGGCGACGGCCACCCGGTCGGCGTCGGGGTCGTTGGCGAGCACGAGGTCCGCGTCCGCCTCCCGGGCGGCCTCCACGGCGAGGTCGAGGGCACCGGGCTCCTCCGGGTTGGGGAACGCGACGGTGGGGAAGTCCGGGTCGGGGCGTGCCTGCCGGGCCACGAGGCGCACGTCGGCGAAGCCGGCACGCCGCAGCGCCTCGACCGCCGTGCTCCCGCCGACCCCGTGCAGGGGCGTCAGCACGATCCGCAGGGGCCGCTCGGCGGCCGGCCCGCCGGGGACGACCGCGTCCAGGTAGTCCCCGGCGACGGCGTCCGGCAGCACGGTCCACCCGCCGTCCGCCCGGGGGATCCGGGCGACGGGACCCACGGCGGCGATCCGCTCGGCGATCATCCGGTCGTGCGGGGCCACGATCTGGCATCCCCGGCCCGCGGGCTCCACGGCGCGGCCGCCGAGGTACACCTTGTATCCGTTGTCGGCCGGCGGGTTGTGGCTGGCCGTGACCATGACCCCGACCTCGGCGTCCAGGGCGCGCACGGCCCACGCGAGCACCGGGGTGGGCAGAGCGGAGGGCATCAGGAGGGTCTCCACGCCGGCGGCGGTGAACACGGCCGCCGTGTCACGGGCGAAGACGTCCGAGCCGTGCCGGGCGTCGTAGCCGACCACGGCGCGCGGTGGCCGGCGGGATCCTGTCCGGACCGTGGTGCCGCGGACGTCGTCGTCGTCCCGGATGTCGCGGCCGGCGTCGTCCCGGGTGCCGGGGTCGGACCCGTCGCCGGCGCCCGTCGCCTCGTCCGTGAGGGAGCGGACGTGGGCCGCCACGCCCGCGGCGGCGCGCAGCACGACAACGCGGTTCATCCGCATCGGGCCGGCGCCGAGGGCCGCCCGCAGCCCCGCGGTGCCGAAGCGCAGCGTCCCCGAGAAGCGCTCGGCGAGCTCGCGCAGGGCGTCGCCGTCGCCCGCCCGGGCCGCATCGACGAGGGCGGCCAGCTCGGCCCGGGTGGCGGGGTCCGGGTCGTCGTCGATCCAGGCGCGGGCTGCCTCGAGGAGTTCCGGGTCGGTGCGGTTGTCGGGGGGCACGGGCTCTCCTGCGGCGGTCCGGCGGGTCTCAGAGCTCGGCGACGATGCCCGCGAGCAGCGCGGAGATCCGGGGGCCCGCGGCGCTGCCGGCCTCGATGACCTCCTCGTGGGAGAGCGGGGCCCCGGAGATGCCGGCCGCCTGGTTGGTCACGAGCGAGATCCCGAAGACCTCCATGCCCGCGTGCCGGGCGGCGATCGCCTCCAGCGCGGTGGACATGCCCACGAGGTCGGCCCCGAGGACCCCTGCCATCCGGACCTCGGCGGGGGTCTCGTAGTGGGGGCCCGGGAACTGCGCGTAGACGCCCTCCTCCAGGGTGGGGTCCACGCGGCGGGCGAGCGCCCGCAGCCGCGGGGAGTACAGGTCGGTGAGGTCCACGAAGGTGGCGCCCTCCAGGGGGGAGCGGCCGGTGAGGTTGAGGTGGTCGCGGATGAGCACCGGCGTGCCGGGGCCCCAGGACGGGTTCAGGCCCCCGCAGCCGTTGGTCAGGATCATGGTGGTCGCGCCGGCCGCCGCCGCGGTGCGCACGCCGTGGACCACGGAGCGCACGCCCCGGCCCTCGTAGTAGTGGGTGCGGGCGCCGATCACCAGGGCGTGCCGCCCGGCCGGCGTCCGGACGGAGCGCAGCGTGCCCACGTGGCCCTCGAGGGCGGGCGGGGTGAAGCCCGGGATCGCGGCGGCCGGGACCTCGGCGACCGTCTCCCCGATGAGCTCGGCGGCCCGGGCCCATCCGGAACCCAGGGTCAGGGCCACGTCGTGGTGCTCCACGCCGCCGGCCGCCCGCAGCGCGTCGGCGGCCCGGTGGGCGAGCTCGAAGGGGTCGGGGGTGCTGCCGTCGGTGCTCACGCGCCCGAGGCTACCGCATGCGCCGCCACGCCGGTCGAGCGGTTCCCGCGCCGATGCGCACCTGCAAGAATGGCCGGGTGACTGCACAGAGCGAATTCTCCATCCAGAAGCTGGTCATCATCGGCGGCGGTCCCGGGGGCTACGAGGCGGCTCTCGTCGCCGCGAGCCTCGGCGCGGACGTGACGATCATCGAACAGCAGGGCCTGGGCGGGTCCGCGGTGCTCACCGACGTGGTGCCGTCGAAGACGCTCATCGCCTCCGCGGACGCCATGACCCGGTTCGCCGAGGCGGCGGACCTGGGCGTGCACGTGCGCGGCAGCAAGGACGGCGACGAGATCAACCACCTCCGGGTGGACCTGGACAGGGTCAACACCCGGCTCCTGCGCCTGGCCGCCTCCCAGTCCCGGGACATCAAGCGGGGACTGGAGCGGGTCGGCGTGCGCGTGATCGAGGGCACCGGGCGGCTGCTGAGCCGCACGGAGGTGCAGGTCACCACCGAGGACGGGCTCGAGTACACGCTGGAGGCCCAGGCCGTGCTGATCGCCGTGGGCGCCACCCCCCGTGAGCTGCCCTCGGCGCAGCCGGACGGGGAGCGGATCTTCACCTGGAAGCAGGTCTACCACCTCCAGGACGTCCCGGAGCACATGATCGTGGTGGGCTCCGGCGTGACCGGCGCCGAGTTCGCCTCGGCCTACCGCGGCCTGGGCGCCGAGGTCACCCTCGTCTCCTCCCGGGACCAGGTGCTGCCCGGTGAGGACGCGGACGCCGCGGCCGTGCTGGAGAACGTCTTCGAGCGCCGGGGCATGAACGTGCTCAGCCGCTCGCGAGCGGAGAGCGTCGAGCGCTCCGACGGCGGGGTGGTCGTCACGCTGGCTGACGGCCGGAAGATCGCCGGGTCCCACTGCCTGATGGCGGTCGGCGGCGTCCCGGCGACCGCGGACCTGGGTCTCGAGGAGACCGGGGTGGCCGTCGCCGAGTCGGGCCACATCAAGGTCGACGGCGTCTCGCGGACCACTGCCCCCGGCGTCTACGCCGTGGGGGACTGCACGGGCGTGCTCCCGCTCGCGTCGGTGGCGGCCATGCAGGGCCGGATCGCCGTCGCGCACCTGATGGGCGACGCCGTCAAGCCGCTGCGCACCCACCTGGTCGCCTCGAACATCTTCACCTCGCCGGAGATCGCCTCGGTGGGGGTCAGCGAGAGCGCCATCCACGAGGGCACCTACCAGGCGGACACCATCATGCTGAAGCTCTCGACCAATCCGCGCGCCAAGATGATGGCGGTCGAGGACGGGTTCGTGAAGATCTTCGCCCGGAAGGGCTCCGGGACCGTGATCGGCGGCGTCGTCGTCGGGCCCCGTGCCTCGGAGCTCATCTTCCCGATCTCCCTGGCCGTGACCCACAAGCTGCACGTGGACGACCTCGCCGACACGTTCACGATCTACCCCTCGCTCACGGGCTCGATCTCCGAGGCCGCCCGGCGGCTGCACGTGCACGTCTGAGTCCCCGCCCGGCCGCGGGTCCGGAGCCGACGGCG
>NZ_JBISWL010000151.1:0-8296 GCF_044462265.1 Kocuria rhizosphaerae | reverse complement strand
CCCATGAAGCTTGCAACGCTGCGCACCGACCGGTCCACGACCGCCGCCCGTCTGGACGGTGAGGTCTTCACCGAGATCGAGGGCTACCCCGACCTGGGGGCGCTGCTGGCCCAGGAGAACTGGCGGCAGATCGCGGCCGACGCCTCCGGGCCGCGCCACGAGGCCGCCCACGCCCGGCTGGAGACGCTGGTGCCCAACCCGTCCAAGGTGCTGTGCGTGGGGCTCAACTACAAGAGCCACATCCAGGAGATGGGCCGGGACCTGCCCTCCCATCCGACGATGTTCGCGAAGTTCGCCGACACCCTCACCGGGCCCGGCGACCCGGTGGAGGCCGTGGCGGAGGACCCGGAGCTGGACTGGGAGGGCGAGCTCGTCGTGGTCATCGGCAAGACCGCCCACAAGGTCTCCGAGGCCGACGCCGCCGGCCACATCGCCGGGTACACGGCCGCCAACGACATCTCCATGCGCGGGTATCAGTTCCGGACCAAGGAGTGGCTGCAGGGCAAGATCTGGGCGGCTTCCACCCCGGTGGGCCCGGTCATGGTCACCGCCGACGAGTTCGACCCGGCGACGGCGACCCTGCACACCCGGGTCAACGGGCAGACGATGCAGGAGCACTCCATCGGGGACCTGCTGTTCACCCCGACGTTCCTGGTCTCCTACCTCTCCACGATCCTGCCCCTGCGCCCGGGCGACATCATCCTCACCGGGACCCCGGGCGGGGTGGGCCGTGCCCGGGACCCGCAGGTCTACCTGAAGTCCGGGGACCAGGTGGAGGTCGCCATCGACGGGATCGGCACGCTGTCCACGAAGATCGTCGACCCCGCCTGAGCGCGGGCACGAGAGGAGCAGCCATGGTCGCCCGAGAGGACCTCACCACCGACGAGCAGCTGAAGTCGCAGCTGCTGCTGGTGCGCCGCGGCACGGCGTTCTGGTCCCGGAAGGTCAACGAGCTGGCCGACGACGAGCTCGACGGGGCCTCGCTGCTGCCGGGCTGGACCCGCCGGCACGTCATCGCCCACGTCGGCTACAACGCCCGCGCCCTGACCCGTCTCGTGCAGTGGGCCAACACGGGCGTGGAGACCCCGATGTACTCCTCCCCGGCCGCCCGCAACGAGGAGATCGCCTACGGCGCGACCCTGCCGGCCCGCGCCCTGCGCCACCTCGACGCCCACGCGTCCGTCTCGCTCAACGTCGAGTGGCGCGACACCCCCGAGGAGGCCTGGCACCACGAGGTGCGCACCGCCCAGGGCAGGACCGTGCCGCTCACCGAGACCGTGTGGTTGCGCAACCGGGAGGTCTGGCTGCACGCGATCGACCTGGACAACGGCGCACGGTTCTCCGACGTCCCACGTGAGGTCCTGACCCGGCTGCTGCGCGAGATCGTCGGAGCCTGGGCCGCGAAGGACACCGACCCCGGACTGCGGATCCAGGTCACCGACGCCCCGGAATTCGGCGAGCTCGGGACCGCAGCCGGCCAGGACACCGGGACGCTGGTGCGCGGTGACCTGTCCGCGGTGGCCCAATGGGCCTCCGGGCGCGGTGGCCACCGGCTCCAGGCCGGCGCCGACGTGCCCAACCCCCGCTGGATCTGAGCCCGCGCCGGAACCGGTCGTGACCGTGGACCGCAGACCCGCGGGGGAGAGCCCCCGGGGGCCTGCGGCATCCGCGGGCCGAAGTCGGCGGTCCGCCGCCCGGATCGGGCCGTCCGCCGTCCGTGAGAGAATTTCCCGGTGATGGACACCCGAGCCGAGACCCCGCCCGCGAAGCTGGACCTGCCGCCCCTGCACCTGGGGAGGCTGAGGATCGACGTCCCGGTCGTGCTCGCTCCCATGGCCGGGGTGACCAACAAGGCGTTCCGCAGGCTGTGCCGCGAGTACGGCGGCGGTCTCTACGTCACCGAGATGGTCACCGCCCGCGCCCTCGTGGAGCGGCGGCCGGAGTCCATGCGGATCATCGACCACGACGCCGACGAGACGCCGCGCTCCATCCAGATCTACGGGGTGGACGCCGTCCACGTCGGCCAGGCCGTGCGGATGGTCGTCGAGGAGGACCGCGCCGACCACGTCGACCTCAACTTCGGCTGCCCCGTGCCCAAGGTCACGAAGCGCGGGGGCGGCTCCGCCCTGCCCTGGAAGACCGACCTGTTCACCGCCATCGTCCGCACGGCCGTCGAGGAGGCCTCCCGGGGCGACGTCCCCGTGACGATCAAGATGCGCAAGGGCATCGACGACGACCACCTCACGTTCCTGGAGGCCGGCCGGATCGCCCGCGACTGCGGCGTGGCGGCGGTCTCCCTGCACGGGCGGACCCTCGAGCAGCACTACTCCGGCACCGCGGACTGGGACGCGATCGCGCAGCTGCGCGCGGCCCTGCCGGACGTCCCCGTGCTCGGCAACGGCGACATCTGGAGCGCCGAGGACGCGGTGCGGATGGTCGAGCGGACCGGGGTCGACGGCGTCGTGATCGGCCGCGGCTGCCAGGGCCGGCCGTGGCTGTTCGGTGACCTGCAGGCCGCGTTCGAGGGCCGTCCCGAGCGCTTCCGCCCCGGCGTGGCCGACGTGGCCCGCACCATCTACCGCCACGCGGAGCTGCTCGTCGACATGTTCGGGGACGAGGCCAAGGCCCTGCGCGACATCCGCAAGCACGTCGCCTGGTACTTCAAGGGCTACCCCGTGGGCGGGGACCTGCGTGCGCGGATGGCGCAGGTCCCGGACTTCGCGACCCTTCGGGAGCTGCTGGCCGAGCTGGACCTCGACCTGGGCTACCCGGGGGCGCCCGTCGAGGGACCCCGCGGCCGTGCCGGGTCCCCGAAGAGGCCGCACCTGCCGGACGGCTGGCTCGCCTCCCGCGAGCTCGGCGACGCCGAGCGGCTGGGCCTCGTGGCCGCCGAGCTCGACGTCTCCGGCGGCTGAGCCCCGCTCCCCACGACCCAGAGAGGACCGGGCATGCCCCACACGTCCATCGAGATCGACCGCACCGGCTCTCCGGTCCCGGGCTACGCGGCCCGCGACGTCGAGCGGTGGGTGGCCGAGGAGCACCACAACAAGTACCGCTCGGACTTCGAGCGGGACCGCGCCCGCATCCTGCACTCCTCGGGACTGCGCCGGCTCGCGGCCAAGACGCAGGTCGTCTCCCCGGACACCGACGACTTCGTCCGCAACCGCCTGACCCACTCCCTCGAGGTCGCCCAGATCGGCCGGGAGCTGGGACGCATGCTCGGCTGCGACCCGGACGTCGTCGACGCGGCGTGCCTGTCCCACGACCTCGGGCACCCGCCGTTCGGGCACAACGGGGAGTCGGCACTCCACCGGCTCACCCAGCACATCGGCGGCTTCGAGGGCAACGCGCAGACGCTGCGCCTGCTCACCCGGCTGGAGCCCAAGGTCCTCGACGACGAGGACCGGCCGGCCGGGCTGAACCTGACCCGCGCCGTGCTGGACGCCACGTGCAAGTACCCGTGGGAGGCCCGCGAGGCGCCGCTGCGCGCGGACGGGACCCGCTCCTCGAAGTTCGGCGTCTACGCCGACGACCTGCCCGTGTTCTCGTGGCTGCGCGAGGGGACGCCCGCGCGCACCCGGTGCCTGGAGGCCGAGGTCATGGACCTCGCGGACGACATCTCCTACTCGGTGCACGACGTCGAGGACGCCATCGCCTCCGGACTCGTGCAGCTGGGCTGGCTCGCCGACACGACCCAGCGGGACAAGGTGCTCGACCTGACCCGGGCCTGGTACCTGCCGGGGGCCGATCCCGGAGACCTGGACGCCGCACTCACCCGGCTCGAGGACTCCGCGATCTGGGTCCGGGAGATGGACGGGTCCCGCAAGGACCTGGCCCGGCTCAAGAACATGACGAGCCAGCTCATCGGCCGCTTCGCGATGTCCGCGGTGGGTGCGACCCGGGACATCTACGGCGAGGGCCCGCTGACCCGCTACGACGCCCAGCTGGTGGTCCCCGAGGCGACCGCCGTGGAGATCGCCGTGCTCAAGGGGATCGCGACGACCTACGTCATCACGGTGCGCGACGCCCAGCCGATCTACGACAACCAGCAGGAGGTGCTGACGATCCTGGCGGGCGCCCTCATGGACTCCGACGGACGGCAGCTCTCCCCGGCCTTCGCCGCGGACTGGCACGCGATCGGTGACGGGTCCGGGGCGGAGGCCGCCCGGCTGCGCCTGGTCGTGGACCAGATCGCGTCCCTGACGGACCTCTCCGCCGTGGCCCTGCACGACCGGATCCGTGGCACGCACTGGCGGGTGGGGGACAAGCCGCTCTGGTGAGCCCACCGCGTCCCGTTCAATGACAGTGCGCTGGGACGCCCCGGTCCGCGTTCCTGGACTCGACGCGCTGGTGCCCCCTCTCACCAAGGTCTCGACCGTCATGGGAACCGATTTCGCATCCGCCGTTCGCGCCGAGCCCGTGGACGGCTCGCCGCCCCTCCGCTCACGTGCGTGGGTGGCCCCGCTGTGCTGGACCGCCGTTCTGCTCGACGGCTTCGACGCCGTCGTCCTCGGGGCCGTGGCTCCGACGCCACGACCCTCGTGATGACGGGCGACCACGTCGGTGCCGTGCTCACGGCGGGCCTGGCCATCGTGGTCGTGGGCCGGTTCGGCCGGCAGGAGATGTTCGTCCTGGGCGCGCTCCCGGCGCTCGTGCTCGTCCCGCTCATGGTCGTGCTCCTGCCCGAGTCCCCGTCCTGGCTCGCCTCCCAGGGCCGCGCCGCCGAGGCCCGCGCGGTCGGCGAGCACTACGGCGTGCACGTCGAGCACCACACCCCCGGCGAGGAGCAGGAGGAGAGGTCCGGCGGGCTGATGCTGCTCTCCGCGGGCCGGCGCCGGAACTCGATCGCCGTCTGGGGCGCGTCCTCCATGGGCCTGCTGCTCGTCCACGTCTTCACGGCCGCCAACCACCCGCCGCGTGTGCGGGCCACGGCGCTGGGCATGTCCGCCGGAGTGGGGCGGCTCGGAGCCATCTCGGGACCGATCGTCGGTGGCACGCTCCTGAGCGCGGGACGCGCCTACCCGTGGGGCTTCCTCGCGTTCGCCGCCGTGGGCGCGCTGGGCGGGGCGGCCATGACCGGCACGAGAACCCGGCACGGGCTGCGCGGGCCCGGGCGCTGAGCCTGCCCCGTTCTCCCTCCGTCCCGGGCGGGCCCCGCTGCTGGTTCTCCACCGGGCGGCCGGCGCCCGCCCGGGCGCGTCCGCCCGCCCGCCTACACTGAGCCTGTGGCAGGACTGATCAGACGCGAGGACATCGACGAGGTGCGGGCGCGCACCGACATCAAGGAGATCGTCGACGGCTACGTGACCCTCAAGAGCGCCGGCATCGGCTCCTGGAAGGGGCTGTGCCCGTTCCACGACGAGCGCACCCCGTCCTTCCACGTGCGGCCCCAGACGGGCACCTACCACTGCTTCGGCTGCGACGAGTCCGGGGACGCCATCGCGTTCCTCATGAACATGGACCACACCACCTTCGCGGAGACGGTGGAGAAGCTCGCCGCCCGGATCGGCTACGAGCTGCACTACGAGCAGGGCTCAGGGCCGCGGAAGGAGGAGGTCGGCCGCCGCCAGCGGCTGCTGGACGCGCACAAGGTCGCCGCCGAGTTCTTCCAGCGCAACCTCTACACCCGCCAGGCCGCCCCCGCGCAGCAGTTCCTCGGCGAGCGCGGGTTCGACGGCGAGGCGGCCCGCCGCTACGGGGTCGGCTACGCCCCTCGCGGCTGGGACCACCTGCTCAAGCACCTGCGGGAGCGAGGGTTCACGGACCAGGAGCTCAAGCTCACCGGGATGTTCTCCGAGGGCAACCGCGGTCTCTACGACCGGTTCCGGGGCCGGCTGGTCTGGCCCATCCGGGCCGTCGCCGGGGAGGTCATCGGCTTCGGCGCCCGCAAGCTCGACGACGACGACCAGGGCCCCAAGTACCTCAACACCCCCGA
Organism: Kocuria rhizosphaerae; assembly: GCF_044462265.1. NCBI lineage: Bacteria > Bacillati > Actinomycetota > Actinomycetes > Micrococcales > Micrococcaceae > Kocuria > Kocuria rhizosphaerae. Next base: position 2,361 of record NZ_JBISWL010000151.1, on the reverse strand, counting down.
GACCGCGCTGTACAAGAAGTCCCAGGTGCTCTACGGGATCGACCTCGCCAAGCGGGAGATCGCCAAGCAGCGCCGCGTCGTCGTCGTCGAGGGATACACCGACGTCATGGCCTGCCACCTGGCGGGCGTGACAACGGCCGTGGCCACGTGCGGCACCGCGTTCGGCCCCGAGCACATCAAGATCGTCCGCCGCTTCCTCTCCGACAGCGGCGGCGGGGGCGAGGTCGTCTTCACGTTCGACGGCGACGCCGCCGGGCAGAAGGCGGCCCTGCGCGCCTTCGAGGAGGACCAGCGGTTCGTGGCGCAGACCTACGTGGCCGTCGAGCCGCACGGCATGGACCCGTGCGATCTCCGGCTCGCCCGCGGTGACGCCGCCGTGGCGGACCTCGTCGATTCGCGCCGGCCCCTGTTCGAGTTCGCGATCCGGGCCACGCTGAAGAACTACGACCTCGACACCATCGAGGGACGGATCCGCGCCATGCGGGCGTGCGCGCCGATCGTGGCGAGGATCCGGGACCGCTCCCTGCGTCCCGCCTACGCGCGGCAGCTCGCCGGCTGGCTGGGCCTCGAGCCCGCGGAGGTCCAGCGCGCCGTCGACGGCGCCGGCCGCGGCGGCACCCAGGAGCGCCCGGCGCCCCGCGCACCCGAGGCGCGGCAGGGGCCGCCGCCGGTCGAACTGCCCGACCCGCGCGAGCCGGTGGCCCGGATGGAGCGCGAGGCACTCGAGACGGTGGTCCAGTGCCCGGACCTGATGCTCGAGGACCACTGGGAGGAGTTCTCCCTGAGCGCCTTCCGCTACCCCGTGCACGGGGCCGTGCACGACGCCGTGCTGGCGGCGCGGGCTCAGCTGCGCGACGGTGGGGCGAGCGTGCCGGGTGGCCAGGTCTGGGTCGACGCCGTGCGCGGGCACCTGCCCGACCCGCTGCACGGCTACCTCGCCGAGCTCGCCGTGACGCCGTTGCCGGCGACCACCCAGCAGCAGCTCGAGCGCTACACCGCCGACATCCTCACCCGGCTCTTCGAGCTGCAGATCAACCGGCGGAAGTCGGACCGCCTGGCCGAGCTCCAGCGCACCGATCCGGGGGCCCGGCGGGAGCGCTACGAGCAGCTCCAGCGGGAGCTGCTCGAGCTCGAGATGCAGCGGCGTCGCCTGCGCCAGGACTGACGCCCCGGCGGTCCGCGGGATTTGGCGAACCCCGGGCGGAACGGTAGAGTAGTGGCTCGTTGCACGCCTGCGTGCACGGTCCCCCGTAGCTCAATTGGCAGAGCATTCGACTGTTAATCGAAGGGTTACTGGTTCGAGTCCAGTCGGGGGAGCACCACAGGAGGCCCTCACCGGCGGAGACGCGGGTGGGGGCCTCCGGCCGTTCCCGGTGGTTCCCTGCGCTCCGGGGCCGTGTCGGTCCCGAGCGCTCACGGGCTGCTCACCGGGACAGGTTGCGCTGCAGCCACAGCGTGAGCCACAGCCTCAGCCGCACCTCGTCCCAGGAGGGGGCGTTCACCACGAGCGCGGCGGTCCCGTAGCGGTGGACCGCATCGACACCCTCACGGTCGGAGAGCTCGTCGACCAGCCGCTCCACCAGACCGGGATGTTCGGCGGGGACGTCGGCGCGCAGCCCGACGTCGAAACATTCCACCTCGGCGACCACGGTCACCAGCGGCTCTTCCGCGGCGTGGGCTTCCGGGCCCTCGCCGCGCAGCGCCGAGACCGTCCGGCGGGTGTGGGCGAGCATCTCGGCGCCGTCCATGGGATCGCGGCCGTGAGCGGACTGGTAGGCGCTGTAGAGGGGGATGGCCGGCAGGAAGATCTGGTGGCCGTCGGCCGCGAGCACCGGGTAGTTGAGCATCGGGTAGTCGTTGATGATGTGCTCGCCGACCCGCCATCGGGCCGGGGGAACTGCTGTCGTGATGACGCCGGCGAGATACGAGACGAAGCCGTCGACCAGTGCGAGCGCCGCGGCCGGCGGGTGCGGGTCCACCAGCGTCCCGTGGCGGGACCAGCTGGGCCAGGAGGGCCGTGTCGGGTCCTCGTCCAGCGGTCTCGGGTCCACCCCCAGCTCCGTGAGCTGCGCAGTGATCCACTCCCAGACCGGGGCCACCGAGTCCACGGATCCGTCGAGCACCTCGTCGGGGTCCAGGCCCGCGGCGGTCATCGACGAGCGCAGGTGTCCCAGGGCCCGAGCCCGCTCGGCGATGAACTCCTCGAGCGCGCTCGCAGCCTGCTGCGGTGTCATCCACTCGTACAGCCGCGTTCCCATGGGACGACTCTACTGTGGGGGAGGACAGGCGTTCCCACGGGCCGGGCCGGCTCACCGGTCGACGTGGACGCGGATCCCGTCCGCCGGGGTGGGCAGGCCGTGG
>NZ_JBISWL010000150.1:0-904 GCF_044462265.1 Kocuria rhizosphaerae | reverse complement strand
GGCCGTCCACACGGCCACCCGGACCTCCGTATCCGTCATGGTGTCGGGGTGGCCGGACACCGTCACGGACCACTCCCGTCCGCCGAACAGGCTCTCGACGGACGTGGCGACCACGCCCCGGACGGCCAGGCGGTGCACCACGCCCCGCCGGACCTCCTCCGTCCGCGCCTGGGCGTCGCCGGAGTCCGGGGTGCGGGGAATGGTCGTCATGGCGGTCCGTCCTTCGGGAGATCCAGCGTGCAGGTGCTCATGTTCTATTCATCCGCATTTGGTCGCAGAAGTAATGCCCTCTCTTTGCCGGACGCCGCCCCGGCCGGGCGGGGGCCGTGTCCGGGTGGTCGGGGAGCCCGCGGAAGATACTGGCCGGTCTACCCGGCGGTAGTTCCCCAGCGTGTCCGAACTGCTCCCGCATCGTCATCGTTCGCCGTTGAGGTCCTTGTCAGGGCGGAATTAGGCTGTGCGCACCCCCTTGCTCCGAGGGGGACGCAGTGTAGGGGGACACAGTGAAGAATCTGCGCAAACTGCTGACCGGCGCCGCGATCGTGGGCCTGCTCGCGGGCGGGAGTGCACCGGCCGTGGCATCCGGTGGCCAGCACCACGACGGTCTGGACGACAAGCGGATCAAGGTGCTCGTGGTCAAGCACCACAAGAAGAGCGGCCACAAGGACGTCGTCGAGCACGAGGAGAAGTCCCTCCACGATGCCGTCCGGTTCGCGAAGCACCGGTGCGAGAAGGAGTCCTGGCACGATCTGTGGGAGCTGGCCAAGAAGACCGAGAAGTACGAGAAGAAGTGGGTGGAGGTCTGCACCTACGACCACGAGAAGAACAAGAACGTGAAGTACCACGTGGTGTACAAGGACAATCACAAGTAGCAGCGCGAAGCGGCGCTCGCACGCGGGGGGTG
>NZ_JBISWL010000149.1:0-5820 GCF_044462265.1 Kocuria rhizosphaerae | reverse complement strand
GGGCACCCCCCGCGTGCCAGGACCGGCCACGCCTCCGCCGCGTGCGCCTCCGCCTCGGGAGCCCAGTGGTAGCTTGGTGCTCAGTCCACGTACTTTCCCAGATTCAACGGAGGCGGGCATGAGTCACTCGGTAGGCCCCAGCACGGGCGGCACCTCGGGAGCGGGCCCGGGACGGTCCGAGCCCGGCGCGGCGTCGATCCTGGACGTCGTCAAGGTCCTCGGGCGGCTGCTGCCCAAGCAGCTCAAGGACGAGGCCCAGCTCGCCAAGATGGAGCTGACGGAGAAGGCCAAGACGATCGGCAAGGGCGCGGCCTTCGTCGTCGTGGGCCTGGTCTTCCTGCTGCTGGCCACCATCGCGCTGGTCGGTGCGGCCATCGCGGGCCTGGCCCAGGTCATGCCGGCCTGGCTCGCGGCCCTGCTGCTCGCGGTGCTCTTCCTCGTGGTCCTGGCGGTCGCGGCGCTCATCGGGGTCTCCACCATCAAGAAGGCCCTCCCGCTGGTGCCGCGGAAGGCCGTCTTCGGCGTCAAGTACGACCTCGGCGTCGTCAAGGAGGGCTCCGCCTACACCGAGGGGCGCGTCCAGCGCGAGGAGCAGCTGGCCCGCGAGCGCAAGGAGCAGGAGAAGCGCGAGGCGGCCCAGGACCCGGCGCGGCAGAAGCCTCCGGCCCCCACCGAGGAGCAGCTGCGGCACCGGCTCAAGCTGCGCCGCGAGCACCTCAAGACCCTGCGCGACGACGTCCAGGGCCGCGTGCAGACCATCCAGTCCACCACCAAGGGCTTCGTGGACCGCACGAGCCACACAGTGAAGACCACGCCCCGGGACGTCAAAGGTCTCCTGGCCACGGGCGGCTCCGCGGGATCCGGCGGGCCGGGCCTGGGCGAGCGCTGGCAGCCGCTGACCGTCCTGGCCGTCGCCGGCAGCGCCTTCGTCGTCCTCCTCCGCAAGCTGTTCCGCTGAAAGGCTCCGGTCGGCGGTTCGAAGGCCCGGAAGCCCGCGCTGCCTCCGGGCCTTCGCCGTGCGTTCACCCTCCGTGCACGGGTCACGGGCGGCTGCCCGGACCCACGCCTCGGTAGACTCCGAGGCGTGAGGAGAGGTCGGAGCGCGTGGTGAGCCAGTGGCTGGCCGTGGGTCTCGCCCTGCTCGCGGCCCTGTGCCTGGCCGTCGGGACGCAGAAACAGGGCAGCGCGGTGGCCGACCGGGCTCACGGGCGGCTCCGGTTCCGTGCCCTGCCCGTCCTGCTCCGCAGCCCCCGGTGGCTGCTCGGCCTGGCCCTGCTGGGCCTGGGCACCGTGCTCAACATCGCCGCCCTGGGCCTGGCCACCGTCACCGTCGTGCAGCCCATCGGCGTCGTCGCGCTCGTGATCACCGCCCTGCTCCACGCCCGGCACCGGAAGCTGCGCCTCAACCGGCGCACCTGGACCTCGATCGTGCTGTGCACCGTGGGCGGGGCGGTGTTCGTCACGTCCGCGGTGGTCGCGACCGACCCCGCCCAACGGATCTCGCAGTGGGCCGAGCGCACGGTGGTCGTCATGCTCGTGGTGCTCGTCTGCGTCCTGACGGTCGCAGCGGTGCTGTTCCGCCGCGGTCTGACCAGCACGTTCTACGTGGTCGGCGCCGGCATGCTCTACGGGTTCGTGGCGGTGCTGGTCCGCCTGGTCCTGACACGGATCCAGGGCAGCCCGGGTGGTCCCCTGGACGACGTCAGCTGGGTGGCGGTGACGGCCGCCGCCGCCGCGGCCGTGCTGGGCGGATGGTTCGTCCAGAACGCCTTCGCCGGAGGGCCCCCTGACCTGGTGATCGCCGGCCTGACCGTGCTGGACCCCATGGTCGGCGTCCTGCTGGGCCTGCTGGTCCTCGGCGAGGCGGGGCCGGGGTTCTCCGTGCTCAGCGGCGTCCTCATGACCGCGGCCGGTGCGATTGCTATAGTCGGGGTCGCCGTGCTCTCGCAGCACCACCCGGAGGTCCTGGCCCGTCGCGCCGCGCTCGCGGGGCGGGACGGAGCGGCACCGGGCCACCCGCCCGCAGCACACGACCGAGCCGCACACGATCGACCGGGAAGCCACGCTTGAGCGCCGAGACCACGACAACCGATCGAGCCCTGACCGTCCTGCTGGGCGCGGAGACGTATCCGCCGGACGTCAACGGCTGCGCGCAGTTCACGCACCGCCTCGCCCGGGGCCTGCACGAGAGGGGGCACCGCGTGCACACGGTGTGTGCACGTCCCGACCCGGGACCGTCCCAGGTGCGCGACGACGACGGCGTCACGGAGCACCGGATGCGCTCCCACCGGGCGTTCACCCACCCGTACTTCAGGATGTGCCTGCCCTGGCAGGTCAAGGGCGAGATCCGGCGGATCCTCGACGAGGTCCGTCCGGACGTGGTGCACGTCCAGTGCCACTACATCCTCGGCCGGCTGCTCGTGCGCGAGGCCCGCCGCCGGGGGATCCGCCTCGTCGGCACCAACCACTTCGTGCCCGAGAACCTGGAGCCGTTCCTGCCGTTCCCCCAGTGGTTCCTGGACTGGTACCGCCGCGTCTCGTGGCGGGACATGGTGCACGTCCTGGGAGGCTGCGACGTGGTGACGGCTCCCACCCCGCTGGCCGTGCGCACCATGGTCCTCAACGGCTTCCCCGACACGGTGCTGCCCGTCTCCAACGGGATCCGGATCTCCGACTACGAGGCCCACGTCGGCGAGGCGCCGCGCCACGGCGTCCACCCGACGGTCCTGTTCGTGGGCCGGCTCGCCGTGGAGAAGAACGTCGACGTGCTCATCGAGGCGCTCTCCCTGCTGCCCGCGGAGCTCGGCGCGCACCTGGAGCTCGCCGGTGAGGGCGAGCAGCGTGCCGCGCTGGAGAAGCTGGCACGCGCCCTCGGCGTGGCCGACCGGGTGCACTTCCTGGGCTACGTCCCCGACGATCGGCTGCGGGAGGCGTACCTGCGGGCGGACGTCTTCTGCCAGCCGGGCACCGCCGAGCTGCAGTCCCTCGTGACCCTCGAGGCGATGTCGGCCTCCCGCCCGGTCGTCCTGGCCGACGCGCGCGCCCTGCCGCACCTGGCCGAGAACGGCGTCAACGGGTGGCTCTTCGCCCCCGGGGACGCCCGGGAACTGGCCGACCGGCTCGCCCGCGTGCTGAACGCCCCGCCCGGGGAACGTGAGCGGATGGGCCGCGAGAGCCGCCGCAAGGTCGCGCAGCACAGCTTCCCCCGGACCGTGGAGACCTTCTTGCGGATCTACCGCGGCGAGCATCCCGAGCCCGTTCCGCGGCGGGCCCTCAGGCCGCGCCGGCTGCGCGGACGGCTGGCCGCCCTGGTGCGGTAACGTTGTCCTGCGCCGCCGGGCCCGTTCCCGGCACGGGGCCGTAGCTCAGCTGGTCAGAGCAGAGGACTCATAATCCTTCGGTCGTGGGTTCAAGCCCCACCGGCCCTACCCACCACCCCTCCTCCCCGAGCACGGGGGGAGGGGTGTGCTCGTCGGGGCGGGTGCGCGGTTCCCACCGGTGTGGTGCACTGGACTTCCCGACCGCGGGAGACACCGAGACCGACCGAAGGGATGCGGAGATGAGCCGTCGCACGTTGTGGGGTCCCCTGTCCGCCGCCGCTCTGGCGCTGGCCGCGCTGACGGGTTGCGACCTGACCGCCGAGGACGCCGAACAGGACGTCGAACAGGGCAGGGAGCAGGTCGAGGAGGGGGCCGAGCAGCTCCAGCAGGACGCGGAGGAGGGGGCTCAGCGGCTCCAGCAGGACGCGGAGGAGGGGGCCGAGCGGCTCCAGCAGGACGCGGAGGAGGGGGCCGAGCGGCTCCAGCAGGAGATCGAGCAGGGCGCCGAGGAGGCCGAGCAGCAGCTCGGCGGGGATCAGGACGACCAGGGCTGAGCCGCCGTCCGCAGCTCCGCCGGGACCGGGAGCAGCACCGAGGGCTCGAGCTCGCCCACGAACGCGAGGGGATTGACGTAGTCGTCGCCGCGTCGCACGCCCCAGTGCAGGCAGGTCCCCTCCCGGCAGTGGTCGCGGCCGCGCACCACGCCCAGGACCTGGCCCCGGCGCACCCGCTGCCCCCGGACGAGCGGTGACTCGACGGGTTCGAAGCTCGAGCGCAGCCCGCCGCCGTGATCGACCGTGAGCACCGGCCGGTCCACCACGAACCCCGCGAAGCTCACGGTCCCGTCGGCGGGGGAGCGCACCGCAGCCCCGGCCACCGCGCCGAGGTCCACGCCGCGGTGGCCGCTCGACCACCGCTGGGCCGGTGGCGTCCACTCGCCCACGACGGCCGGCCGCGGCGACAGCGGCCAGCTCCAGCCCTCGGCCCCCGTGGCGGGGAGCGGGGCCGGAACCCAGGCCGAGAGCAGCAGGATCGCGACGACGGCGGACCGGGCGGAGGCGGCGGCGGGCATGTTCCCACCCTGGCCGCGGTGAGCGGCGACCGGCACGGGCCGGACCGCGGTGTGGAGGGATCGGCCCGGGGCCCGGCTGCCACGGCGCTGTGCAGTTCCGACCGGACCCCTGTAGTACACTCGACACCGCAGTCTGCTCTCTGCGCGCTCGTGGCGTGCCCACGGCACCGAACCGGACCCGGCCTCCCGCCGGATGCGGCGGTGCGGTGGCGAGCGGTCTGACTTCGCGCGCAGCGCCACCGGGATCTCCTGTCCCGGTCCGGTCGCCCCGGTCCGCGTTCCCCGTCCCGGCGGGGTGCGGTCGGCGGCCTGGCAGCGGACCCGTCCGCTCGCCGCTGCGCCAGGGGCTCGTCCGCCGGACGCAGCCGATAACCGTACCCGCGGGCCGGGCGTCGTCGCGCGCCCTCCTGCACGAGAACTAGGAGACGACATGTCCGTCGTTACCATGCGCCAGCTCCTCGACAGCGGCGTCCACTTCGGCCACCAGACCCGGCGCTGGAACCCGAAGATGAAGCGCTTCATCTTCACCGAGCGCAACGGCATCTACATCATCGACCTCCAGCAGTCGCTGTCCTTCATCGACCGCGCCTACGAGGCCGTCAGGACCACCGTCGCCCACGGGGGCACCATCCTCTTCGTCGGCACCAAGAAGCAGGCCCAGGAGGCCATCGCCGAGCAGGCCACCCGCGTGGGCATGCCCTATGTGAACCACCGCTGGCTCGGCGGCATGCTGACCAACTTCGCCACGGTCTCCAAGCGCATCGAGCGCATGAAGGAGCTCGAGGAGATCGACTTCGACGACGTCGCCGGCTCGCAGTACACCAAGAAGGAGCTGCTGCTGCTGCGTCGTGAGAAGGAGAAGCTGGAGCGCACCCTCGGCGGCATCCGCAACCTGACCAAGGCCCCGTCCCTGGTCTGGATCGTGGACACCAAGAAGGAGCACCTGGCGGTCGACGAGGCCCAGAAGCTCGGCATCCCCGTCGTGGCGATCCTCGACACCAACTGCGACCCCGACGAGGTCGCGTTCCCGATCCCGGGCAACGACGACGCCATCCGCTCCGTCAACCTCCTGACCCGCGTGATCGCCGACGCCGTCGCCGAGGGCCTCATGGAGCGCCACAACAAGAAGTCCGGTGGATCGGAGCAGGCCGCGGAGCCCCTGGCCGAGTGGGAGCGCGAGCTCCTCGAGCAGCACACCGCCGAGCAGGGCGCCGCCGAGCAGGGCGCCGCCGAGGCGCCGGCCGAGGCCGCCGCGACCGAGGCGCCGGCCGAGGCTGCCGCGACCGAGGCGCCGGCCGAGGCCGCCGCGACCGAGGCTCCGGCCGAGGCCCCGGCCGAGACCGAGACTGCCGCCGAGTAGTCTCCGTCCACCGTCCGTTTCCCCGGCGGGGCGATGCCCCGCCCGAGGCCGGCCGGGGCGGGCCCGCG
>NZ_JBISWL010000148.1:0-20814 GCF_044462265.1 Kocuria rhizosphaerae | reverse complement strand
GCCCCGGCCGGCACCACCGACTACGTGAGGAGTTCCCATGGCGAACTACACCGCCGCTGACATCAAGGCCCTGCGCGAACGCACCGGCGCCGGCATGCTCGACGTCAAGAAGGCGCTCGACGAGGCCGACGGCGACCTGCAGAAGGCGCAGGAGATCATCCGCGTCAAGGGCCTCAAGGGCGTCACCAAGCGCGAGGGCCGCGCCACGGCCGAGGGCCTCGTGGCCGCCCGGGTCCAGGGCACCGTCGGCTACATGGTCGAGGTCAACTCGGAGACCGACTTCGTGGCCAAGTCCACCCCGTTCGTCGAGTTCGGCAACAAGGTCCTCGAGGCGGCCGTGGCCGCGGACGCGGCGACCCTCGAGGCGCTGCTGGAGGCCGAGGTCGACGGCAAGCCGGTCTCCGAGCTCGTCACCGAGACCGGGGCGCTGCTCGGCGAGAAGGTCGTCGTCCGCCGCATCGCCCGCGTGGAGGGCGAGAACGTGGCCGTCTACCTGCACAAGACCTCCAAGGACCTCCCGGCCCAGGTCGGCGTGCTCCTCGCCGTGTCCGGCGCCGATGCGGGTCAGGTCGCCCACGACGTCGCGGTGCACATCGCCGCGATGTCCCCCACGTTCCTCTCCCAGGAGGACGTCCCGGCCGAGACGGTCGAGTCCGAGAAGCGCGTGGCCGAGGAGACCGCCCGCGCCGAGGGCAAGCCGGAGAAGATCATCCCGAACATCATCACCGGCCGGCTCAAGGGCTACTTCAAGGACGTCGTCCTGCTCGACCAGGACTTCGCCAAGGACTCGAAGCGGACCATCGGCAAGGTGCTCGAGGAGGCCGGCGCGACCGCCACTGCGTTCGCCCGCTTCCGGGTCGGCGCCTGACCGGTCCCGTTCCGCGCGGAGGGAGGCGACCCTGCTCGGCAGGGTCGCCTCCCTCCGTCGTTCCACCTCGAGAAGGCGCCGCTGGCCTGCGGCGACGTCCGTGCGGGGCGTCCTGACGGCCGGAGCGGCCGCGAGCGTTCGGTATGCTGAGGGAGGCCCGGTCCGCACCGCCAGCACCCCCGCGCGGCCGTGCCCGTCCACGTTGCACCGTCGTCGCCGGGAGGAACCATGGCCACCACTTCTGCGTCCGAGATCCAGGACGAGGCCCTGCGCCTGAGCAGGGACCCGAGGATCGAGCCCGGTCGCCGCCGGGTGCTGCTGAAGCTCTCGGGCGAGGTGTTCGGCGGCGGCTCCATCGGGGTGGACACGCGTGTGGTCCGCGACATGGCCGAGCAGATCGCCGCCACCGTCGGCCGCGTCGAGACGGCCATCGTCGTCGGCGGCGGCAACTTCTTCCGCGGCGCGGAGCTCTCCCACGCCGGCATGGACCGCTCCCGGGCCGACTACATGGGGATGCTGGGCACGGTCATGAACTGCCTGGCCCTGCAGGACTTCCTCGAGCAGTGCGGGGTGGACACCCGCGTGCAGTCCGCGATCAAGATGGAGCAGGTGGCCGAGGCCTACATCCCGCGCCGGGCCATCCGCCACATGGAGAAGGACCGCGTGGTGATCTTCGGGGCGGGCGCCGGTCTGCCCTACTTCTCCACCGACACCGTCGCGGCCCAGCGCGCCCTGGAGGTGCACGCCGACGAGGTCCTCATGGCGAAGAACGGCGTCGACGGGGTCTACACGGCCGACCCGAGGATCGACCCGGACGCCCAGCGGCTCTCCGCCCTGACCTACGACGAAGCCCTGGCCCGGGACATCCGGGTCATGGACCAGACCGCGTTCAGCCTGTGCCGCGACAACGACGTGACCATGCGTGTCTTCGGCATGGAGGGCGAGGGCAACGTCACGCGGGCCATCCTCGGGGAGCAGATCGGCACCCTCGTCACGGCCTGACCTGGCCACGGGCTCCCCGGCGCTAGACTGTGCCCAGCACGGCCGGGACGGACGCCCTCCGGTGTCGGGCCCGGCCGACCCGACCCCGCGCGGAGGACTCCGTGCGACCCGACGAAGGAGCCCCTACGTGATCTCAGACATCATGTCCGAAGCGAAGACCAAGATGGCCAAGGCCGTGGACGGGGCCAAGGACGACTTCTCCGCCGTGCGCACCGGGCGCGCGAACCCGTCGCTCTTCTCGGGTCTGCTGGTCGAGTACTACGGGACGCCCACGCCGCTGCAGCAGCTGGCCTCCTTCCAGAACCCCGAGGCGCGCACCCTGCTCATCACCCCGTACGACCGGTCGGCGCTCAACGACATCGAGAAGGCCCTGCGCAACTCGGACGTCGGCGCCAACCCCGCCAACGACGGCAACGTCATCCGCGTGGTCATGCCGGAGCTGACGCAGGAGCGCCGCAAGGAGTACGTCAAGGTCGTGGGGCACAAGGCCGAGGAGGCGCGGGTGTCCGTGCGCAACATCCGCCGGCACGCCAAGGACCTGATCGAGAAGGCCGTCAAGGACGGCGACATCGGCGAGGACGAGGGCAAGCGCGCCGAGAAGGACCTCGACTCGGTCACGAAGAAGCACATCGACCAGGTCGACGAGATGCTCAAGAACAAGGAAGCGGAGCTGCTGCAGGTCTGATGCCGCACCCGCGACGCCCGCACCAGGAGACGAAGGCTTCCCCGGGAACCGCCGGGGAGGCCTTCTCCTCACGTCGTGGAACGGATCCGGCGCCGGCCCGTCCCGCGGGAGGGCGCCGGCGGCCGCAGCGCCGGCACACCGCGCCCTCACGCGCCGGGCGGAACCTGCCGGCCGCCGTGGGCGTCGCCGCGGTGCTCATCGGCACCCTCCTGGTGGGGCTGTTCGTCCAGCCCGTGGTCCTCGCGCTGTTCGCCGGGGCGGCGGTCGGCATCGGCGTCTGGGAGGTCGGACGGTCCCTGCGCTTCCGTGGGATCACCATTCCCCGCGTTCCGGCGGTGATCGCCGGGGTGCTGATGCCCCTCTCCGCGTTCGCGGGCGGCGGAGAGGCGCTCATGATCGCCGTGGGCGTGGGCGTGACCCTCGTGGTCGTGTGGCGGGCGCTGGGCGCGCGGGAGGGGATGATCCTGTCGATCATGGGCTCCGTCTTCGCCCTGGGCTGGGTCGGCTTCCTGCTCAGCATGGCGCTGCTGCTGTACCGCACGGACGCGGGGGCGCTCAAGGTGCTCACCGTGATCCTCCTCGCCGTGGGGTCCGACACCTGCGGGTACGCGGTGGGCGTCATCTGGGGCAGGCACCCCATGGCCCCGAGGATCAGCCCGAAGAAGTCCTGGGAGGGTTTCGCCGGGTCCCTCGGCGGGTCCGTGCTGATCGGCGTCCTCTGCGCCGTGCTCCTGCTGGACCACACCTGGTGGGAGGGCGTGCTCCTGGCCCTCGTCATCGTCCTGACCGCGACCCTCGGCGACTTCGCCGAATCCATGGTCAAGCGCGAGCTGGGCATCAAGGACATGGGGACCCTGCTGCCCGGCCACGGCGGCGTCATGGACCGGATCGACTCCGTCCTCTTCGCCATCCCCGCCGGGTACCTGCTCTTCGCGCTGTTCGCCGCGAGCGCCTGAGCCGTACCCCCAGGACCGCCCCGCCATGAGCACCGAGAGCCCAGCCCCCCGCCCGCCCGGGCGGCGGTTCCCGCGCTCCGCCCCCGGGGCGGTGGGCTACGACGTCGCCGAGGTGGACGCCTTCCTCTCCGAGGTGGAGGCCGCCCTCGGGGGCGCCCGACCCGCGGGCACCGGCTCCCGGGTCGTGACCAGCGCCCAGGTGCGCGCCGCCGTGTTCTCGGGTGCCCGTGGCGGATACCGGGCGGAGGCCGTCGACGAGGCGCTGGAGGCGGCAGAGGACGCCCTGGCCGCGGCCGAGCACGAACAGGTCCTCCGCACCGGCGGGCCCGCGGCGTGGCGGCGGCACGTGGAGGGGCTCGAGGAGCTGGTGCGCGGGCGTCTGGCCCGCCCGCGCACGCAGCGCTTCCGGCACCCGTCGCGGACGAGGGCCCGGGGGTACTCGGTCGCCCACGTGGACGTGCTCTGCGAGCGGCTCACGGAGCGGCTGGACGACGGCGCGGCCCTCGACGCGGCCGAGCTGCGGCACGCCGTCTTCCCCTCCGCGCAGGGGGAGCTGGGCTACGAGGAGCATCAGGTCGACGCGTTCCTGGACCGGGCGGTGGAGCTCCTCCTCGCCCTCCGCTGAGCCCAGCGGAACCGGCTGTGTATACATCTTGGACAGCACAACGTCCAGATTTCCGATCCGATTGGGCAGAAGAGCGCGAAAACTGGGCTTTTCGGCATTTCTCCTTGCCTCTCTGCATACAAAGACTTACTGTGGTCTGAATCACACGAGGAGGTAGCCCATGTCTCATCAGCCACCGGTCGACGCCGACGACCTCGTCTCCGGCGTCGACTTCCCGGCCGCTCAGCGGTCACCCGAGTTCCAGGAGCTGCGGAGGACCCACCGCGGCTTCGTCTTCCCGCTCGCCGTCGCCTTCCTGGTCTGGTACCTGCTGTACGTCGTGCTCGCCATGTACGTGCCGCAGCTCTTCGCCATCCAGGTCGTCGGCAACATGAACCTCGGGGTGGTCCTGGGACTGCTCCAGTTCGTCACGACCTTCGCGATCACGGGCGCCTACGTGTCCTTCGCCAACCGCAAGCTGGACCCCAAGGCCACGGCCATCCGGGAACGTCTCGAGCCCCAGACCCAGATCCCCGGCGACGTCCACGGACAGGAGAACTGACCGATGCAGCTTCCGCTCCCCGCGCTCGTGCCCATGGCGACCGGTGCCGCCGAGACCGTCGGCACGCCGTGGATCAACATCTCCATCTTCAGCGCGTTCGTCGTCGTCACGATGGTGATCGTGCTCCGGGCGTCCAAGTCGACCGCCACGGCGGCCGACTACTACGCCGGCGGCCGCGGCTTCAGCGGCACGCAGAACGGGCTGGCCATCGCGGGTGACTACCTCTCCGCGGCGTCCTTCCTGGGCATCGTCGGCGCGATCGCCCTCCAGGGCTACGACGGGTTCCTCTACTCGATCGGCTTCCTCGTGGCCTGGCTCGTGGCGCTCCTGCTGATCGCCGAGCTCCTGCGCAACACCGGCAAGTTCACCATGGCGGACGTGCTGTCCTTCCGGCTGCGGCAGCGCCCCGTGCGCGTGGCCGCCTCGATCTCGACCCTGGCCGTCTCCGCGTTCTACCTGCTGGCGCAGATGGCCGGCGCGGGCGCCCTCGTGTCGCTGCTGCTCGGGATCAGCTCCACCGTGGGGCAGTCGCTCGTCATCGTGGTCGTGGGCGTCGTCATGATCACCTACGTCCTCGTGGGTGGCATGAAGGGCACGACGTACGTGCAGATCATCAAGGCGGTCCTGCTGGTCACCGGCGTGGCCGTCATGACCGTGTGGATCCTGGCCCTGTACGGCTTCAACTTCTCCTCCCTGCTCGGCGATGCCGTGGCCGTCTCCGGCAACCCCGCGATCCTCGAGCCCGGTCTGAAGTACGGGGTGAGCGAGACCAGCAAGCTGGACTTCATCTCCCTGGGTCTCGCCCTGGTCTTCGGCGCCGCCGGCCTGCCGCACGTGCTGATGCGCTTCTACACGGTGCCCACCGCCAAGGAGGCCCGCACGTCGGTCGTCTGGGCGATCGCCCTGATCGGCCTGTTCTACCTCTTCACCCTCATCCTCGGCTTCGGGGCGGCGGCCCTGATCGGGGCGGATCGCATCGAGTCGGCGCCCGGCGGCGTGAACTCCGCGGCGCCGCTGCTGGCCTTCGAGCTCGGCGGGTCCCTCCTGATGGGCCTCATCGCGGCCGTGGCGTTCGCCACGATCCTCGCCGTCGTGGCGGGCCTGGCCATCACCGCCTCGGCCTCCTTCGCCCACGACATCTACACGAGCGTGATCAAGAAGGGGAACTCCGATCCCCGCAAGGAGCTCCGGGTCGCCAAGACCACGGTCGTGGTCATCGGCGTCGTCTCCATCCTCGGCGGCATCGGCGCGCAGGGGCAGAACGTGGCGTTCCTCGTGGCCCTGGCCTTCGCGGTCGCGGCCTCGGCCAACCTGCCGACCATCCTGTACTCCCTGTACTGGCGGCGGTTCACGACCCGCGGCGCCGTGTGGTCCATGTACGGCGGTCTGCTCATCTCGGTGGGCCTCATCGTCTTCTCCCCGGTGATGTCCGGGGCCGAGACCTCGATGATCCCGACGGCCGACTTCGCGTGGTTCCCGCTGACGAACCCGGGGATCGTCTCGATCCCGGCCTCCTTCCTCCTCGGTTTCATCGGCTCCATGACGGAGCGCCGTCTGGAGGACCCGGTCAAGCAGTCGGAGATGGAGGTGCGTTCCCTCACCGGGATCGGTGCGGAGAAGCCCGTCGCCCACTGACGGCGCCTGATCCCGTCCCACCTGGGACGATCCACGGCCCGCCCGGCGCAACCGCGTCGGGCGGGCCGTTCCGTTCCCGGCGGGGACACACCCGGGTGCACGCCACAGAAAGACAGGGGGCTGACGGAGCAGTAGGGTGGAGACGAAACCGGGCTCAGGGTATTCCTGGGCAACTCTCCGGTTGCCTACAATGAAAGTCCCTCCCGGGACGGATAAGGAGCAATCATGGGAATTCTCGGTTGGATCATCCTCGGCCTCATCGCCGGCGCGATCGCGAAGCTCATCATGCCGGGCAACCAGGGTGGCGGGATCATCGTCACCATGATCCTCGGCATCGTGGGCGCGCTGCTGGGCGGCTTCATCGGATCCGCCCTGTTCGGCGTCGACATCAGCACGTTCTTCTCGCTCTCGACCTGGCTCCTCGCCATCGGCGGCGCGCTGATCGTCCTCTTCATCTGGGGGCTCGTCACCGGCCGCAAGGGCCACGCCCACTGACCGGCGTCCTGGCGGAACCCGAGGCCCCGTCCACCGGCAACGGTGGACGGGGCCTCGGCCTTTGCCGGCGCCGACCGGGGGAGCGGGTACGGGGTGAGCGCTGGGGGATACTGGGACCATGACGTCCCCCGCAGCCCCGACCCGCACCCGCCCGACCCCGGAGCTGCGGGCTCTGGCCGCGGCGGGACCGCGCCGGATCAGTGTCCTCGGCTCCACGGGCTCGATCGGCACCCAGGCCCTCGACGTCGTGCGGGCCGCGGCGGAGCTCGACGGCGCTGCGCCCTTCACGGTGGTCGCCCTGGCCGCGGGCCGGCGGCACCTGCCGCTGCTGGCCGCGCAGGCCGTGTCGACCCGCGCCGGGCTCGTGGCCACGAGCGGGACGGCCGCGGACGCCGCGGAGCTGAGCCGGCTGATCGGCGAGCGGGCCCGGGCGGCCGGGGCCGGAGGCTACCGCCCCGAGATCGAGCACGGGCCGGACGCGGCGTCGACGGCCGCCGCCCACCCCGGGGCGGACCTCGTGCTCAACGGCATCACCGGCTCGATCGGCCTCGCCCCGACGCTGGCCGCCCTGGGCGCGGGGCACAAGCTGGCGCTGGCGAACAAGGAGTCGCTCGTCGCGGGGGGCCCGCTCGTGCGTGCCGCGGCGGCGGCCACGGGCGACCCCGACGCGCTGATCCCGGTGGACTCGGAGCACTCGGCCCTGGCCCAGGCGCTGCGCGGCGGCACCGCCGCCGAGGTCGACCGCCTCGTGCTGACGGCCTCGGGCGGGCCGTTCCGCGGCCGCTCGGGGGCCGAGCTGGCCGCGGTCACCCCGGAGGAGGCCCTGCGCCACCCCACGTGGGACATGGGCCCGATGGTCACGACCAACTCCGCGACCATGGTCAACAAGGCCCTCGAGGTGCTCGAGGCCCATCTGCTCTTCGACGTGCCGCTCGAGCGGATCGACGTGGTGGTCCACCCGCAGTCCGTGGTCCACTCCATGGTCCAGTTCGTCGACGGATCGACCCTGGCCCAGGCCTCGCCGCCGGACATGCGCCTGCCGATCGCCCTCGGCCTCGCGTGGCCGCACCGGGTGCCCGGTGCGGGCCTCCCGTGCGACTGGACCCGGGCCACGGAGTGGACCTTCGAGCCGCTGGACCGGGACGCGTTCCCGGCCGTGGACCTGATCAAGGCGGCGGGGGAGCGCGGCGGCACGTTCCCGGCCGTGTTCAACGCGGCCAACGAGGAGGCGGTGCACGCCTTCCACGCGGGGCGCATCCGCTTCCCGGCGATCGTGGACACCGTCCGGGACGTCCTCGAGCAGCACGACGACGCCGGCCCGCTCGACCTCGAGGCCGTCCTGGACGCCGAGCGGTGGGCACGGCGGCGGGCCCAGGAGGTCCTCGGACGCTGACCGGGAGGGCCCCGCCGCGTGGTAGTGTGTCCGGCGGATGACGAGTCCCAGCGCGAAGCTCTGGCTGGCTGGGCGGCAACCCTCTCCCGTAGTGGGGTGCCCCAGATGACCATCCGGCCACGGTTCGGCGACGCAGCCGGCGGCAAGTACGGTTCGACCGCTCCGCGCCGTCCGGCGCGTCGAGGCCCGTGCCCGACCCGCCGAACCCGGCCGGGACCACCTCCGACACCCTACGGACCTTCCGGAAAGGCAGACATGCGATCGCAGCGCCTCCCCCTCCTCGCCCTGACCACGACCCTCGGCCTGACGCTGACCGCCTGCGGCGGCTCGACCGAGCAGGCCGGTGAGGGCGCCCTCGCCGACGGCAAGGTCAGCATCGGCGTCGTCGGCACCGACCCGACCCACGAGGCCCTCAAGACGCTCGCGGAGGAGCAGGGCATCACCGTCGAGTACGTCGACTTCTCCGACTACAACCAGCCCAACCCCGCCACGGAGTCCGGGGACGTGGACATGACCTGGTTCCAGCACATCCCGTTCCTCGCGGACTACAACAACTCCGCCGGGGGAAGCATCACCCCGATCGGCTCGACCTCGATCTACCCGCTGGGCCTCTACTCGAACGAGTACGACTCCGTGGAGCAGTTCCAGGAGGGGGACGAGATCGCCGTGCCCAACGACGCCGTGAACCTCTCCCGCGCCCTGCTCGTGCTCGAGTCGGCCGGCCTGGTCGAGCTCAAGAACGACACGCTGATCCCCTCGGAGCTCGACGTCGACACCGAGGCCTCGACGGTGCGGGTCACGCCCGTCTCCGCAGAGCAGACCGTGCTCTCGCTCGACTCGGTGGCCGGGTCGATCATCAACAACGACTTCCTCTCGCGGGCGGACATCGACCCGGAGTCGGCGCTGGCCCAGGACGACCCCGAGTCCGAGGGCTCCCGGGTCTACGTCAACCTCTTCACCACCACCGAGGAGCTGGCCGACGACGAGACGCTGAAGCAGGTCGCCGACCTCTACCACGAGCAGCCCGTCGTCGACGCCGAGCTGGAGGAGACCCGTGGCACCGCCGTGCCGCTGCAGCTGGAGCAGGAGGAACTGCGCGAGCTGACCGAGCGGTACCAGCAGGAGCTGAAGGACCAGCAGCAGTGAGCGCGGCGGCCTCCGCCGCGCCGTCGCGCTCCGGCCGCCCGGGCGAGGTCCTCGTCGCCTTCCGCAACGTCTCCAAGGTGTTCCGGACCGGAACGGGCCGTGCGGCGCGCGACGTGGTGGCGGTCGACGACGTCAGCCTGGAGGTGCGCCGCGGCGAGATCTTCGGCGTCATCGGCTACTCCGGGGCCGGCAAGTCCACCCTGGTGCGCCTGATCAACGGCCTCGAGCCGGTCACCAGCGGCTCGCTGACCGTGGGCGGGTTCGAGGTGGCCGGTCGCAGCGAGACGGAGCTGGCTCCGGTCCGCCGGGACATCGGCATGATCTTCCAGCAGTTCAACCTGTTCACCTCCCGCACGGTGGCGGGCAACGTCGAGTACCCGCTCAAGCGGGCGGGGTGGGACAAGGACCGGCGCCGGGCCCGCGTGGCGGAGCTGCTGGAGTTCGTGGGCCTCTCGGCGCACGCGGGCAGCTACCCGGAGCAGCTCTCCGGCGGCCAGAAGCAGCGCGTGGGCATCGCCCGGGCGCTGGCGACCAGCCCCGAGCTGCTCCTGGCCGACGAGTCCACCTCCGCCCTGGACCCGGAGACCACCCAGGAGGTGCTGCAGGTGCTGCAGCGCGCCAACCGGGAGCTGGGCATCACGATCGTGCTCATCACCCACGAGATGGACGTGGTGCGCGCGATCGCGGACCGGGTCGCCGTCATGCAGGGCGGGAAGGTCCTGGAGGACGGGCCGACCGTGGACATCTTCGCGCGGCCCCGCACCGAGACCGCCCGGCGTTTCGTCTCCTCCGTGCTGCACACGGTCCCCGACGAGCGGGAGGTCGAGCGGCTGCGCCGGGCCCACCGGGGACGCCTGGTCATCGTGGACGTCGGCGACGGCGTGGACATCGGCGGAGCGCTCTCCGACGGCGCGGCGCTCGGCGTGCGCTTCACCATCGCCTACGGCGGGATCAGCGTCCTGCAGGAGCAGTCCTTCGGCTCGCTCACCTTCGAGCTGACGGGCCCCGAGGCGGCCGTGCAGGACGTGGTCGACGAGCTCGCCCGCGTCACGACCGTGCGGGAGGTGGCGGCGTGAACAACGACTGGACCGTCCTCGGTCCCCAGCTGCTCAGCGCACTGGGGGAGACCCTGTACATGGTCGCCGCGACGCTCCTGCTGGCCGGGGTGCTCGGCCTGCTGGTCGGCGTGGGGCTCTACGTCACCCGCCGCGGCAACATCCTGGAGAACCGGGCGGTGTACACGTCGCTCAACGTCGTCGTGAACTTCGTCCGCCCGATCCCGTTCATCATCCTGCTCGCGGCGCTCGGGCCCCTCACCCAGAACGTCGTGGGAACCCGGCTCGGGCCCAACGCGGCGATCTTCGCCATGACGATCGGCGCGATGTTCGCCGTGGCCCGGATCGTGGAGCAGAACCTCATGGGCGTGGACCCCGGCGTCGTGGAGGCGGCCCGCTCCATGGGCGTCTCGCGGTGGCGGATCATCACGACCGTGATCCTGCCCGAGGCGCTCGGGCCGCTGGTGCTCGGCTACACCTTCCTCGTCATCGGCATCACCGACATGTCGGCGATGGCGGGCGCCATCGGCGCCGGCGGACTCGGCGACTTCGCCCTGCGCCTGGGCTACCAGCGGTTCAACGACGAGGTCACGTGGGCCGCCGTCGCGGTCATCGTGGTCCTGGTCCAGCTGGTCCAGTTCGTGGGCAACCACCTGGCCCGCCGCATCCTGCGCCGCTGACGGGCCGTTCCCGCGGACCGCGCCGGCCGGCCCCTCCCCAGCGGGAGCGGCCGGCCGTCGTCGTCCGGGGGTGCCCGCGACGGTCGGGGTCCCCGTCCAGGTGCCGCCCGGGAGGATGGTGCAGACTGGTGCTCGCCGCGCACCGCGCGGCCCCGACCCCCGCCCCCGGCGTCCGCCGGGGGCGGCCCACGAGCCCGGGCGGTCCGACGGATGGGCGTGGCCCTGTTCCTGGCCGGTGTGCTGCTCGCGGCCGCCGCGATCGCCGTGTCCATCGCCCTGCACGAGATCGGCCACCTGGTGCCGGCCAAGTTCTTCGGCGTGCGCGTCACGCAGTACATGGTCGGCTTCGGGCGCACCGTGGCCTCCCGCCGCCGGGGCGAGACGGAGTACGGGCTCAAGGCCGTCCCCCTGGGCGGCTACATCTCGATGGTCGGCATGTACCCGCCCGCCCGCTCCGGCGTGCCCGCCCGCGCCGCGAGCACCGGGGTCTTCCAGCAGCTGGCCGCCGAGGCCCGCGGCGCGGCCGCGGTGCAGATCGGCCCCGGTGACGAGCACCGCGTGTTCTACCGGCTGCCGGTGTGGAAGCGTGTCGTGATCATGCTCGGCGGCCCCCTCATGAACCTCCTGCTGGGCACGCTGTGCGTCGCGGTCCTGCTCACCGGCTTCGGGACGCCGACCCCTACGACGACCGTCGCGTGGGTCGCCGAGTGCGTCGTGCCCGCCGAGCGCCAGGCTGCCGGTCAGGACGAGTGCGCCCCGGGGGACCCCCGGGCGCCCGCCCACGAGGCCGGGCTGCGCCCGGGCGACGTCGTCACGGCCGTCGACGGCGCCGCCGTCGCCTCGTGGGACGAGCTCACGGGCCGGATCCGCGACCGGGCCGGGGAGCGGATCCCGGTCGTCGTCGAGCGGGACGGGCGGAGCGTGCGGACCGGTCTCACCCCTGTCCTCAGCTCCCGGCCCGTCCTCGACGACCGGGGCGCCGCGGTGACCGGGGAGGACGGGTCGCCGCGCTACGAGAAGGTCGGGTTCATCGGCATCAGCCCCACGACCGAGTCCGTCCGGCAGCCGGTCACCGAGGTGCCGGCGGCCGTCCTCGACGGGCTCGGCCGGATCGCCGGCGTCGTGCTGCACCTGCCGCAGCGGATCTACGAGGTGGCAGAGGCGGCCTTCGGCGAGGGCCCGCGGGACCCGGACGGGCCGATCTCCGTGGTCGGGATCGGCCGGATCTCCGGGGAGATCGCCGCCCACGAGGAGATCGTCCTGCGCGACAAGGCGGCCTCCCTCGTCGGGCTCGTCGGCTCCGTGAACCTCGCCCTGTTCGTGTTCAACCTCCTGCCCCTCCTGCCGCTGGACGGCGGGCACGTGGCCGGGGCCCTGTGGGAGGCGCTGCGGCGGGGGACCTCCCGGCTGCTCGGCCGGCCCGATCCAGGGCCCTTCGACCCCGCGCGCCTGCTGCCCGTGACCTACGCGGTGGCGGTGCTGATGATCGGGATGTCCGCGCTCCTGATCTACGCGGACATCGTCAAGCCCGTACAGCTGTTCTGAGCGGGCCGGCGCCGGCGCGCGCCCGGCACCGGCCGGCACCGTGAGCTCCGCCACGGCCACGGCGGCCGCCCGGGCATGGGGCACAATGGGAACCGACGACGGACCCCGGCACCGGGTCCGGCCGCCACCGCTCTCGATTCCTGCCCTCGATTTCTCGGAGGAACCCCGTGACCCCGGTCAGCCTCGGCATGCCCGCCGCCCCCCAGCCCGTCCTCTCCTCGCGCCGGAGGACCCGGCAGATCCGGGTCGGCTCCGTGGGCGTCGGGTCCGACTCGCCGGTGAGCGTGCAGTCCATGACGACCACCCCCACGACGGAGATCAACGCGACGCTGCAGCAGATCGCCGAGCTCAACGCGGCCGGGTGCGACATCGTCCGCGTGGCCTGCCCGTCCCAGGACGACGCCGACGCCCTGCCGATCATCGCGAAGAAGTCCCCGATCCCGGTCATCGCGGACATCCACTTCCAGCCCAAGTACGTGTACGCGGCCATCGACGCCGGGTGCGCGGGCGTGCGCGTGAACCCCGGCAACATCCGCCGGTTCGACGACCAGGTCGGCGAGATCTCCCGTGCGGCCAAGGCCGCCGGCGTCTCGATCCGCATCGGCGTCAACGCGGGGTCCCTCGACCAGCGCATCATGGACCGCTTCGGCCGGGCCACCCCCGAGGCGCTCGTCGAGTCCGCCGTCTGGGAGGCCTCCCTGTTCGAGGAGCACGACTTCCACGACTTCAAGATCTCCGTCAAGCACAACGACCCCGTCACCATGGTCCGCGCCTACCAGCTGCTCGCCGAGCGGGGGGACTGGCCCCTGCACCTGGGCGTGACCGAGGCGGGACCGGCGTTCCAGGGCACCATCAAGTCGGCGACCGCGTTCGGCGCCCTGCTCTCCCAGGGCATCGGCGACACCATCCGCGTCTCCCTCTCCGCGCCGCCGGTCGAGGAGGTCAAGGTCGGCAACCAGATCCTGCAGTCCCTGGGCCTGCGCCCCCGCAAGCTGGAGATCGTCTCCTGCCCCTCGTGCGGCCGCGCCCAGGTGGACGTCTACAGCCTGGCCGACGAGGTCACCGCGGGCCTCGAGGGTCTCACCGTCCCGCTGCGCGTGGCCGTGATGGGCTGCGTCGTCAACGGCCCCGGCGAGGCGCGGGAGGCGGACCTGGGCGTCGCCTCGGGCAACGGCAAGGGGCAGATCTTCGTCAGGGGCGAGGTCGTGAAGACCGTCCCCGAGGACCGCATCGTGGAGACCCTCCTGGCGGAGGCCAACCGCATCGCCGCCGAGATGGAGGCCGAGGGCGACGGGGAGAGCACGGAGGGCAGCCCCGTCGTCAGCGTCGGCTGACGGGTGGTGACGTGCCGGTGAGGACGCAGCCCCGGGCCACGCCCCGGCTGGTGCCGGCGGGGGAGGTGGACCCCGCCCAGCTCGACCGGCTGCTCGCGGCCGACCCCGTCGCGCACGCGTTCGTCGCCGCGCACGTGGACTCCTACCGGGGGAGCGGCACGAGCCGGGTGCCTCCCGTCCTGGGCACGGCCGGGCCCGGCGGCGAGCTGACCGGAGCCTGCTGGGTCGGCACCAACGTGGTGCCCGTGACCCTCGACGAGAGCGGTCTCGACCTGATCGGCCGGCACCTGCGCAGGACCGGAGGGTCCCGTCACGCGTCGGTGTTCGGCCCGGACGAGCTCGTCCTGGGCCTGTGGGCCCGGCTCGAGCGGTCGTGGCCGCGTCCCTTCGACGTCCGCCCCGTCCAGCCGCTCCTGGCCATCGACCACGACCCGGCCCCGGCCCCGCACCCCGGCGTGCGGATCGCGACGGTCGAGGACCTCCCCGCGGTGCTGCCCGCGAGCGCCGCCATGTTCGAGGAGGAGGTCGGCTACTCCCCGACCACGGGCGGGGAGCGCGCCTACCGCGAGCGGGTCGGGGCGGTCGTGGAGGCCGGGCGGTGCCTGGTGCTCACGGACGACGACGGCAGGGTCCTCTTCAAGGCGGACCTCGGCTCGGTCGCGCTGGGGGTCTCCCAGGTGCAGGGCGTGTGGGTGGACCCCGCCCACCGGGGTCGAGGGCTCGCGGTGCCGTGCATGTCGGCCGCGGTGCGGCTCGCACGCCGGCGCACGCCCGTCGTGAGCCTCTACGTCAACGACTACAACGTCCGTGCCCTGGCCACCTACCGGCACGTGGGCTTCGAGCGTGTCGGCACCTTCGCCACCGTGCTCCTGTGAGCCCGTGCCGGTGGGCCCGTCCGGGCGCGGCCTCATCGGCAGGGGTGTAGATTTGTCCGGAATCCCCGGTGCCGTCGGCGCCGGCCACCCTCTCGACGACCCGGGCCCGGCACCGTCCCGCCGCGCTCCCCGGGAGAAACGGAGCCCTCGTGGCGCTGCGCCTCTCCTCCCTGTTCCTGCGGACCCTCCGCGAAGACCCCGTCGACGCCGAGGTGGTCAGTCACAAGCTGCTCGTCCGGGCCGGCTACATCCGCCGGGCCGCCCCCGGCATCTACACCTGGCTGCCGATCGGGCTGAGGGTGCTCGGGAAGGTCGAGCAGGTGGTCCGCGAGGAGATGGCGGCCATCGGCGCCCAGGAGGTGCACTTCCCCGCGCTGCTGCCGCGGGAGCCCTACGAGGTCACCAACCGCTGGACGGAGTACGGCGAGAACCTGTTCCGCCTCAGGGACCGGAAGGACGCCGACTACCTCCTGGCGCCCACGCACGAGGAGATGTTCACGCTCCTCGTCAAGGACCTGTACTCGTCGTACAAGGACCTGCCGGTCACCCTCTACCAGATCCAGACCAAGTACCGGGACGAGGCGCGCCCGCGCGCGGGCCTGATCCGCGGCCGGGAGTTCGTGATGAAGGACTCCTACTCCTTCGACGTGGACGACGCCGGCCTCGAGCGCTCCTACGACCTGCACCGCGAGGCCTACGTCCGGATCTTCGAGCGTCTCGGGCTGCCCGTCGTCGCGGTCTCCGCCCAGTCCGGGGCGATGGGCGGGTCCCGCTCCGAGGAGTTCCTGCACCCCACCGAGATCGGCGAGGACACCTTCGTGCACTCGCCGGGCGGCTACGCCGCCAACGTGGAGGCCGTGACCACGGTGGTGCCCGAGGAGCGGGATCCCGCCGAGGCCCCCGAGGCCCGCGTGCTCGACACTCCCGGCAGCCCCACGATCGAGACCCTCGTGGACCGCTCGAACGAGCTCCACCCCCGGCCCGAGGGCCCCTGGACCGCAGCGGACACGCTCAAGAACGTGGTCCTCGCCGCCGTCCTGCCCGACGGCGAGCGCCGGCTCGTGGCCGTCGGTCTGCCCGGGGACCGCGGCGTGGACATCAAGCGGATCCAGGCCGGCCTCGGCGACGTGCTCGACGTCGCCGGGGAGCTGCTCGTGGAGCAGGCCACCGACCAGGACCTGCGGACCTGCCCGCTGCTGGTCAAGGGCTACATCGGCCCGGGCCTCGCCCTCGACCAGGCCGTGCTGGGCGAGCGGTCCAGCACCGGCATCAGCTACTTCGTCGACCCCCGCGTGGTCCGCGGTTCCCGCTGGGTCACCGGGGCGAACGTGGGCGGCAAGCACGTCTACGACCTCACGGCCGGACGCGACTTCACCTGGGACGGCGTGCTCGAGTGCGCCGAGGTGCTCCCCGGTGACCCCGCCCCGGACGGCTCCGGGCCGCTCGAAGCGGCCCGCGGCATCGAGATGGGGCACATCTTCCAGCTCGGCCGCAAGTACGCCGAGGCGCTGGGGCTGCGGGTCTTGGACCGCAACGGCAAGCTCGTCACCGTCACCATGGGCTCCTACGGTGTCGGCGTCACCCGTGCGGTGGCCGCCCTGGCCGAGGCCTACCACGACGACAGGGGGCTGCTCTGGCCCCGGCAGGTGGCGCCCGCGGACGTCCACGTCGTCGCCACGGGCAAGGGCCCCGAGGTGCTCGAGGAGGCCGAGAAGATCGTCGCGGAGCTCGAGGCCGAGGGGCTGGAGGTGCTCTTCGACGACCGGCCGAAGGTCTCACCGGGCGTGAAGTTCGGCGACGCCGAGCTGCTGGGCGTGCCCACGGTGCTCGTGGTCGGCCGGGGTCTCAAGGACGGGCTGCTCGAACTCAAGGACCGCGCGAGCGGCTCGAGCGAGGACGTGCCCCGGGACGGCGTCGCCGCGGCGGTCGCCGCGGCCGTGCGCGGCTGACCTCGTGCCCGACGTCGGGGCGTGGCTCGGGGCCTCCGGCCTCGAGCAGACCGGCCCCGAGGTGGTCCTCCTGCTGGTCGCGGCCGGCCTCGCCGCGGGGTTCATCGACGCCGTCGTGGGCGGTGGGGGCCTGCTGCAGCTTCCCGTGGTGCTCATGGTGCCCGGGATCAGCCCGGTCCAGGCGCTCGCGACGAACAAGATGGGATCCGTGTTCGGCACCGCCACGAGCGCGGTCACCTACTACCGGCGGACGTCCCCCGACCTGCGCACCGCGCTGCCCATGGCCGGCGTCGCCCTGGCGGGCAGCTTCGGCGGCGCGGCCGTGGCGGCGTCGCTGCCCGCGGAGGTGTTCCGCCCGATCATCCTGGCGGCGCTCGTGGCGGTGCTGCTGTTCACCGTGGCGCAGCCGACCGTCGGCCAGCTCACCGTGCTGCGCCACCGCGGGGCCCGGCACTACGGGACGGCCGTGGTCATCGGTGCGCTCATCGGCTTCTACGACGGCGTGATGGGCCCGGGCACCGGCTCCTTCCTGGTGATCGCCATGATCACGCTGCTCGGCTACAGCTTTCTCGCGGCCAGCGCCAAGGCGAAGATCGTCAACCTCGCCACGAACGTGGGGGCGCTGGTGTTCTTCTTCGGCCACGGCTCGGTGCTGTGGGGCCTCGGCCTGGTGCTCGGGCTGTCCAACATGGTGGGCGGCTACCTCGGCGCCCGCACGGCCGTGGCCCGGGGCAGCCGCTTCATCCGGGTCGTCTTCCTCGTCGTGGTCTCCCTGCTGATCCTCAAGCTCGGCGTCGACGTCCTGCGCGGGGCCTGAGCCCCTGCCCGCATAGGATGTGCAGGACCCGCGTCCCCGAGACCCCAGGAGAGCCCGTGAGCGAGCACAGCAGCCCCGAGGACCCCCGCCGTCTGGCGGAGCTGATCGGCCCGGTCGTGGCCGGGGCGGGCCTCGTCCTGGAGGACGCCGCGCTCCGGCCGAGCGGGACCGGGCTCGTCCTGCAGGTGCTCGTGGACCTGCCGGAGGACAGCACGGGGAGCGTGGACATCGACCGGATCGCCGAGGTCGCCCGGGCCGTCTCCGAGCTGCTCGACCGGCACGACCCCGTCCCCGGCTCCACCTACGAACTGGAGGTCTCCTCGCCGGGGGCAACGCGGGAGCTCTCGGAGCCGCGGCACTGGCGGCGCCAGGTCGGGCGCCTGGTGCGGGTGGTGCCGGTGGCGGGGGAGAAGTTCACGGCGCGGCTGCTCGAGGTCTCGGACGACGGGGTGCTCCTGC
This sequence comes from Kocuria rhizosphaerae, assembly GCF_044462265.1. Classification (NCBI taxonomy): domain Bacteria; kingdom Bacillati; phylum Actinomycetota; class Actinomycetes; order Micrococcales; family Micrococcaceae; genus Kocuria; species Kocuria rhizosphaerae. The sequence goes on along the minus strand of NZ_JBISWL010000148.1, from coordinate 2,754 downwards.
AGCGCAGCCACCAGGCGAAGAAGGGCATGCCGCCCAAGCTGCTCGAGCCCGAGCACTGGGCGTTCGGGTCGGTGCGCCGGGCCAGGGTGGAGGTCGAGTTCACGGACTGAGCGGGCGCCCGCCGGAGGACGCGAGTGTAGGATGTGCCGTTGACACCGCGACGCCCTCGGGCGCCGCGGTCGGCAGTGCGACGACGACGACAGCGCGACCACAACGATGCGCACCGACCAGTGCGCGAGGACCCGCGGCAGCGCTCCGCCCCGAGGGCGGCGCACTGATCCGCTCCAGGGGTCGACAGGTGAGGAAGGCCGGACATGGACATCGATATGAGCACACTCCGACTGCTGGAGCGTGAGCGCGACATCCCCGTGGACCTGCTCATCCCCACGATCGAGCAGGCCCTGCTGCTGGCCTACCAGAAGACGGCCGGGGCGCAGGCCGGCGCGCGCGCCGAGATCGAGCGCAGGACCGGCCACGTGACCATCTGGGCCCCCGAACTGGACGAGGAGGGCAACCCCGTCGGGGAGTTCGACGACACCCCGGCCGGGTTCGGCCGGATCGCCGCCTCCACGGCCCGCCAGGTCATCCTGCAGCGGCTGCGCGACGTCGAGGACGACGCCGTGCTGGGCCACTTCAAGGGCCGCGAGGGGGAGATCGTCTCCGGGCAGATCCAGCAGGGGCACAACCCCCACATGGTCCAGGTGGACCTCGGCACGGTGGAGGGCGTGCTGCCCCCGCACGAGCAGTCCCCGGGCGAGACGTACCCGCACGGGGCGCGGATCCGGGCCTTCGTCGTCGAGGTCAAGCGCGGCATGAAGGGCCCGTCCATCACGCTCTCCCGCTCGCACCCCGACCTGGTGCGCCGGCTGTTCGAGATGGAGGTGCCCGAGATCGCCGACGGGTCCGTCGAGATCACCGCCGTCGCCCGCGAGGCCGGGCACCGCACGAAGATCGCCGTGCGGGCCACGCGGTCGGGGATCAACGCGAAGGGCGCCTGCATCGGCGAGATGGGCTCCCGCGTCCGCGCGGTGATGAACGAGCTGCACGACGAGAAGATCGACATCGTCGACTGGTCGGACGACCCCGCCCGCTGCATCGCCAACGCGCTCTCCCCGGCCAAGGTCTCCCGGGTCACCGTCCTCGACGAGCGCGGCAGGTCCTCCCGGGCGGTCGTGCCCGACTCCCAGCTCTCCCTGGCCATCGGCAAGGAGGGGCAGAACGCGCGCCTGGCCGCCAAGCTCACCGGCTGGCGGATCGACATCGTCCCGGAGTCCAAGGCCGATTCCCGGGCCGACTCCAGGCCCGGGTCCGAGGCCGGGACCGGCGCGAGGCCGCACTCCCGGGCCGGGTCGCCGTCGGGCCAGGAGCCCGCCGCGCGCGACTGAGCCGCTCCGCCCCGGCGGTGCGAGGCTCCGGACCCCGGCCGTTCCCGGGGTCCTCCGCGCCGCCGGTTTCGGCACAGGGCGGTCCCCGGGATAGACTGGACAGCGGTCAGACCGTTGGTGGTCCTCGTCCGGAGCCGGTCCCCGGCCCGCACGGGCCGTTCCCGACGTCCCGGCGCGAGACGAGGAGTGCGACGCGAGTGAGTGCAGACTCCCGCCGGACGTGCATCGGATGCCGGACCACCGAACACCCTGACCAGCTCGTACGCGTGGCGACCGAGACGACCGGCGACGGCCCGAGGGCCGTGGTCGACCGGACCGGCCGCCTCGGCGGTCGCGGAGCCTGGCTCCACCTCTCCCGCGAGTGCCTGGACACGGCCCTGCGCCGGCGCGCCTTCGGGCGTGCGTTCCGGGGACCCGTGGACACGGGGACCGTCGCCGCCGAGCTGGAAGCCCTGCTGTCCTCGCGGACGGCGCGGCGACCCGCTGAACGAGTGCCGACCACAGCCGTCCCCGGACGGCAGCCCGCACGGTCCGGAGGGACCGGGGACCACGTCCCCGCGCGGGTCAGAACTGGAAAGCGAGTCAGAGAACCCATGGAAAACCGATGAGTGCCCAGCGATGAGTGCTTCGTTGTGCTCTGCCGACGGCCTCCCGCGCCCTCGCGCCGTCCTCGACGGCCGACGCACCGGGAGCCTCAACGGAAAATAAGTGGTTCGTGCCTGTTTCGGTGCGGACCGAGACAGGAGAGAAGTGGCCAAGCCCCGCGTTCACGAGCTCGCGAAAGAGCTCGGAATAACGTCCAAGGAAGCGATTTCCACGCTTCAGAACCTGGGTGAGTTCGTCCGAGGTGCGTCCTCGACCGTCGAACCGCCCGTCGCCAAGAAGCTGCGTTCCGCGTTCGCCGGGAAGGCGGACCGGTCCGCCGCGTCCCGCCCCGCCGACACGCCGTCGAAGCCCGGCCGCCCCGCGCCCCGGCCCGGAACGGCGGCGAAGCCCGCCGCCGAGGCCCCCGTGAGCCCCGCGGAGGCCAAGCCCGCCGCCCGGTCCGCGGACCGGGCCGGCAGGCCGTCCCCGGAGCGCACCGAGCAGAGGCCCGCGACGCCCGAGCGTCCGGCCGCGCGGACCGAGCAGCCGGCCGCGCCCGAGCGGCCCGCCCCGCAGGAGCGGCCCGCGACGCCGGGCGGCAGGGCGCCGAGCCCCGGCCCGCGCCCCGGCAACAACCCGTTCGCGTCCCAGCAGGGCATGTCCCGCGGTGGCGCGCCCCGTCCGGGCTCGGCGGCACCGCGCCCCGGTTCCGCGGCGCCCCGTCCCGGCTCGGCGGCACCGCGCCCCGGGTCGGCGGCACCGCGCCCGGGCGCACCCCGTCCGG